>CAMWRK010000071.1 GCA_947176655.1 uncultured Prevotellaceae bacterium
CTCCTGGATTTATGCGTACTTCTTCATCCAAAAGAAATATCCAGCAATAGTCATCCTCGTGGGCAACTGTCAGCTTCAGTGAAAAACTGCCTCCGCCTATCGTCACATACTTTATGTCCGGCTGTTCGGAACCGGTATTCGCAATGCGCAACAGACATGCCTGAGGCAGACACCCCATATTGAGCAGCAGATAGCTGTGTGCCGGCACATACCAGACGAGACCACGGTTCAGATCGTTGATGACAACCTCCTTGTCGCCGACATTCTCTATCATGTACTCGCAGGCCAGATTCATCTCCACATGTTCCGTCATTCGGGTCATGCCCTCTATGGCGCACGCATTGGGAGTGGCAGCAAATGACTTCTCCATAGGCATCATGGCATCGGTATTTGCCCTGCCCTGATGCACTATGGCACGTATGCCGCGATATTTGGACATCACCGCATGCCACGAAGCCAAGCGTGCCATCTTCCTGTCGTTGACAGTATTCTGCCAATCCTCATGGCGCACACGCACCACGATGTTACTGTCCGGCGAAGCGGATTCGAGCAGGAGAGTATTGTTCTCGCTGTATACCGTGTCTTTATCCTGAATCCAATATACAAACGAACGATAGGTAGGAATCACACTTGTCTTGCCATACACTATGGTTGCAAGCAGAAAAAACGGAATAAAAAGCAGCTTTTTCATATCAACAACAGGTGTCATATCATATTCAAAGGTAATGTTTTCATCCGACATGTACAAGATTTTGCCCAATTTTGTCTATAATTAACAATAATTATAGATACGGTATCGGGATGTTCTTGCATAATATGTCTATTTTTGCAATGAAGTCTTGAAAAATCACAAAATTATGTCAAAACGTATAGCATTGACACTCCTCGTCCACTTTGCGGCATGTGTATCCATACTGGCACAAGTGGCACAGGTTTACGGACGCGTGACATACGGAGGACAGCCGGTCAGCATGGCCAACGTGGTGGAAATGGACGCAAACCACCGTATCCTCAATCACACGAAGACGGATGCCGCAGGCTTGTTCAACATGAAAGTCACAAGCGGCAAGACGGCACTCCGGGTTACTTGCAACGGAATGCGAAGATTCACACACAAGATAGGTTCCCAACAGGAATGGAATATCTGTTTGGAAAAGGAATCGGCTCACGAGGCACAGAAACAGGTAAAGGCGCGTCACGAAACATCAAACCTGATTGCCGGCCATCTGAAAGGGCGTGTCGTTCCACAACTGACATGGGTGGAGCAACTGAACGACACCACATTCACCATCATTGTTCCAGTGCGTGTCGTAAACATGGTCGAGGAATATCCGGCAGGACGCAATCTGGCGGTTCAGGACTACAACGGACATATAGTGGCATTGGGAGTATGCATAGAGACCGCCACAGCAAAACAGGGTGCGCCGCAGAGCTATGATCCCTACATCCGTCCGACAAACAACACTTCCGCAGACAATGCTTCATCATTCACCGGCGATGAGAGCGACTATTTCTGCTACCCGCGTTTCCGTCTGAGCAAGACGGAACTGGAGTACCTGATTGACCACAGTACGGAACTGGCTTGCTTCGCCGTGGACACTTCACGCGGGGACAATTACTGGATGTTCTACCCCACTCCTGGGTTTGCCAAGGAGATGCAAAAGATTATCAACAAGATGCTGAAATAGCGGAATCCGCGGAAAACAGCAGGTGATCTCCGGCTTACTCCCCATTGAAACGGGCAATTCATATCTACCCTCAGGAAGCGTCCCGCCATCCAGAACCGGCGTGTAGAACAATACTGCCAGCAACAACAGTATGATGGCGGCAAAAAGTTTGACAATCCGCATAAGTTTATTATCGACCTACTACCATATCCTCCTGCGAAACACAGACTTAGTGACTGCAGCAACACTGTTTTTTCTTCCTAAGTCCCAATTTGGGCAGAATCAAGGCATTCACCAGCATCAACGCAAGAAACGTTGTACACATCCACTCGAACAGGCTCGTACTCTTGACATGACAAGAACCTGTCACTACAAGCCGCTGCAAGAAATCCATGTGGCCGGAGAACTGAAGCCAATCTATGAGACAGCCGAAAGATATGGCTCCAAACACTATCAATGCCATGTAAACAAGCAATATGCGCATGCCGAGAGTCTTGCGTATAACCAGCATGGATGCAAAATTACATGCCGGACCAGCCATAAGCATGACTAATGCCGCTCCTGGGGTAAGACCCTTCATCATCAGTGCAACGGCAATGGGAATACTCCCTGTGGCACACAAGTACATTGGCATGGCTATGCACAGGACAAGAAGCATGCTGGCGAAAGTGTTTCCGCGGAATACGGTAAAGAACTCCGTGGGGACAAACACTGTTATCAGGCCGGCTACTAAAAGACCTATTATCAGCCACTTGCCAATATCAGCCATCATGTCCACATAGGCATAAGAAAGGGCAGCTGCAAATCTTGAGCCAAAACCTTTGCCGGAAGCATTAGCGGCAACATGGCCAGTGCTGCCTCCACAGCAACAACCTCCATCCTTATGGCTCGGGGCTGGACGGCTGCTGCAGCAGCAATTGTCCTCCCCTTTTTCGTGTCCGGAACAGCAATGCCCGGTGTCGCGCGGCTGTTCGGAATGACAGCAACAGGAGTGGCGCGACACATGCGCATTGCCGGCAACCAGTTCCGGTTCGTCAACCAGAGTGTCTACCTTGTCCACCACGGCACCACCAAGCACGGCTGTCACCAATGCTGCTATGGGACGAAGGATGGCAAATGGCCACCCCATCAGGGAAAGAGTTGCCATGATGGAATCCACACCTGTCTGTGGAGTGGCGATGAGAAAGGACACGACAGCCCCCTTGGATGCACCCTCTTTCCTTAAAGACATGGCCGTGGGAATAACTCCGCACGAACACAATGGCAGCGGTATGCCCAACAACGCTGCGTTCAGCACGCTGCGAAAGGATTTGCGCGACAAATACCTGGAGTAAAACTTGCCTGGCACGAAAGCATGCATCAGGCCGGCCAACAGGAAGCCCAGCAACAGATAGGGCGACATACCATTGATAAGTTGAAGAATCTCTTGCATAAACTTAGTCTTATGTTATGAATTTGATGCAAAAGTACCGCAACTTACTTGCAAGTGAAAGGCAAACAATAGATACAGGCAGATAATGTCCGGCACACAGGAATCACAGCCTCCTGCATCTGGGACAGATGCCCTTGACTACGAATTCTGTGTCCAGAGCTTCGAAGCCGTCCGGCAGCATGACATGAGGAATGGGAACATCCTTCATACATGTGGTACGCAGACACCGTGTACATGTAAAATGGACGTGCCCGTGTTTATGATCATGGTCAGGACAGGAACAAAGACAATACTTCTGCATTCCGGAACCGTCATCAATGGTATGCAGCAAGCGTTTTTCGGCAAACAGTATCAGAGTGCGGAATACCGACGAGTTGTCAGCAGTGACCATCTCCTCCATGACATCCTGAAGCGAAAAAGCACCTCCATGCATCTTCTCGGTAACGATCTTCAGCACCAGCATGCGTACTGCTGTCACACGTATGCCTGCCTCCGACAATATATGTTCATATTCACTCCTGTCTTTCATTCCTGCATGCCTCTTATATTACTATACCTCAAAGTAATTCTCCAGTTCCGTAGCCGCCTGTCCGTCGGAATTGTCTATGTCCCTGATGACAACGCCATGTTCAAACAGGGCTATTCTCGGACAGATGTCAACAGTATGCTGAAGATTGTGGCTGGAGACCAGCACTGTGGCTCCGGTTCGGCTGTTATAATCCTTGAGCAGGTGTTTGATGGCACTCTGGCTTGAGGGGTCAAGGAAATTGAACGGTTCGTCCAGTATGAGTACCTTCGGTTGCAGAAGCATCGCCGCCACGATACCCACCTTCTGCTTGTTACCGGCAGACAGATTGCGGATAAGTTTCTTCTGCCCCTTCACTTCGCCTGCCATGAACTGTTCAAAGTCGCCAAGGAAAACTTCCACGTCATCGTCGCTGCGTCCAGAAATGCGTCCGATGAACTGGAAATACTCGTCCGGAGTAAGGTAATCTATCAGGAATGATTCGTCCACATAGGCTCCCGTCCAATCTTTCCACTCTTCTGTAAGGGACACGTTCACTGTTCCGGAGGCCAAACCGGCACTCAGTTCTGCCTCTGACGGTTGCATAAGCACACGTCCGCCATCTGCCCTAACCAAGTCCAGCATCAGGCGGAAAAGCGTGCTCTTGCCGGCTCCGTTGTTGCCCACCAGCCCCAGCATATCTCCATCGCCTATCTCGTAATGCTCTATATCGACGGCCACCTTCTCCCCGAAGGTCTTCTTCAGATTGTCAACGATTATCTTCATATCCGTATATATGTCTTTATTGGTTCCTTTTGGTTTAATCAAGTATTGCGACTGGCTCTGAAGCCATCCATGTTGACATAGCGGCGCGCCATAAATCGGTTGTATATATTGCGCAACCATATCCTGTGCGTGGCCATGCCTGCCGCACCTATTGCCATGAGCATGACATAGCCCCATACATTGCCAAGCAGCAGCACGAGTATTTTCTCTATACCTATGGGCAGGAACAAAGCGGACATACCAATAATCTGCTGCATGGTATTTCCCTGCTTGCCGGTTATCTTCTGGTTCAGCGGCAGAGTGGAATTGTTATATACGGCCATCTGGAATATCATCGGGTACAGCAGACCTGCCGTCATAGACATGTATCCGAGGTGCATCCACAAAGATGCCTTGCCTGTGACTATCAGTGGCAGAACTATAAGCAGAGGGAACACCAATATGGATGTATTGAAATAATATTTGGCACGCAGCAAGGCATAAATGCTTTCGCGCCGAGCCATAAGCCCGTCCATGTAGTTGCCCTCGAAACACATGATGGAGACAAGGGTCATAAGACCAAGCACGATGTAATCGTACAGGCAGATGAAAGAGGTCATGAAAGCTCCGCTGTATACATCGCTGAAATACTGGACTATGGAGAAGAACAATATAAAACTTATGCCAATGAGAAACGTCATGCGCACCTGACTGTTGCGCATGCGCAGTTTCACCTCCATCTTCAGATATTCCCCCAAGGCTCCCCAACGGTTCAGGTAGTTCATCTGCGTTGCCGACTTTAGTTCCACGTCCTCCTTCTTGGCAACTTCGTTATAGGCCATGCTCATTTGCAGTGTGTAGTTGGCATGGTAAAGGAGAAAGATAATGCCGAGCGTACACATTATATATAATATATTGCCATTGGCATAGCCGTACATAAGACGGGTGCACGGCATGTCCAATGGATTCTTGTCGGGCAGGAGCATCAGGGCAACCAGTCCGCCATGCACGGCAAGGGGCAGAAGAATCCAAAGCAGATTCTTCATGCACAGGGCACGGCAGAAGAGATACCAGAAACCGTTGGCCACGCAGACCAGAAGCCATCCCATAAGCCACAAAAAGAAACTTCCCCAGCCAAGCAACGGCAATACTCCTATGGCACCGAACGGAACAAGCATGAACCACCAGAAGACATTGCCGATGCTGAATCCAGAACGCAGCAAGTATATGTTCATGAGAAAACTGCGGCGCAGAGGCAGCAGACGATACGGGCGTATCTGCTGAACCGGTGTCTCCTGCAAACTCAACCGTGCATAAAAATCCACTATAAGCAGCCACACCAAGAAGCCGTCCAGCACATGGAATGCAGCTACACCTGGATACACGCCCCTAAGTGCCAGCGGCAGGAAAGAACCGAGGAACACCAATATGGCGGCATAATATAACATCATGAACCACATCAGTATCTTCATGAAGCGGTTCTTGTCGAACATCGGATGCCGCGCGTTCTTTATCTGCTGCTGGGCAACCAGAAGACGATACAACTGTAGCTTATTCATCTAACGGCAAAAACATCAGCGGATGTTTGGCTCAAAAGGAATACGAGCCTGTACAGGATCCTGTTCCTTTATGCTATGTATCCGTGAAAAGACATCATAGCTGTCACCAAGCACATTGCGCAATTCGCTGTCCAGATAGCCAGACTTCGTCTGATTCAGGAAGCGGGCTAACGGACTGTCCGGTGCCGGATAGGATACAGGACTGTACTTCTCCACCTTGGCCAGTCTGGCAGCGTACTTTACGGCATCGTCCAGATTGCCGAGTTCGTCGACAAGTCCTATGTTCAGTCCCTGTTCACCAGTCCACACACGCCCTTCGGCTATCAGTTTGACGCTGTCCTGGCTCATGCCGCGCCCGTCGGCTACACGCATGGTGAATGTCTCGTAGCCACGGTTCACCATCTTCTGTATCTGTGCGCCCTCCGCCTCATTGAAAGGACGTGACATCGTTCCGAAATCTGCCATTTCGTTGGTCTTCACGACATCGAACGTCAGGCCTATCTTCTCGGTCATCAGTTCGCTGAAATCGGGTATCATGCCGAAAATTCCGATAGAGCCGGTCAGCGTAGTCGGTTCAGCAAAAATACGATCTGCCGCACAACTGATGTAGTACCCTCCGCTTGCCGCCATACCGCCCATGCTTACTACAACTGGCTTCTCGGCCTTCAGCAACGTTATCTCACGCCATATCTGCTCGCTGGCATAGGCACTGCCGCCAGGGCTGTTAACGCGAATGACAACAGCCTTTACATCGTCGTCGTTGCGCAATTCCTGCAAATCTTTCACCATATCCTCACCGACAATCTGGTGACTCTGATTGAAACCGTTGCCTTGTGTCTGGACTATATCACCGTAAGCATAGTACACGGCAACCTTGTCATCTGTCTTTCCGTCCAGTCCTTCGCTGTTTGCTACCTCATCCACACTGGCAAACACCAGTTCGTCGTCCTTGTCCTCCAGTCCGCATTTCCCGCGCAGGATAGCTTTCACTTCGTCTATGTAGCACAATCTGTCCACCAGTCCGCCCTCGACGCTCAGTTCCGCTTCGGAAATCATTGTCAGCGTATCGGCCAGGGCATTGAGTCGTCCGACCTCAAGATTACGGCTCTCGGCAACCTCTTTCAGAATGTTTGTCCAGATGCTGGACAGGAATGATGTCACCTGTTCACGGTTGGCAGGAGACATTTCCGTACTGATGTAAGGCTCTACCGCACTCTTGTATGTCCCGACCTTGAATACCTGCATCTTCACACCTACCTTCTCCAGAACGTTCTTATAAAACATCAGCTGCGATGCCAAACCGTTGAAATTTACGGAACCTTCCGGATTGAGCAATACTGAATCGGCTACAGATGACAGATAGTAATCCATCTTGCCGTAACCATCGCCATAGGCTATAATCCACTTGCCGCTCTTTTTAAACTCCACCAGTGCCCGGCGCAACTCCTGTGCCATGGCCGGTGTTGTCGCCAGATTCCCGGCCTCGATATAAATGCCCTCAATATTCTCGTTGGCGGCAGCCTTTCGCAAGGCAAGGAGAGCATTGTCCAAAGCAAGAGCAGCATTGTCCTCGCCCATCAGGGAGGCAAAAGGATTGGTATCGCTACGCTCGGCCAATTCACCGGAAAGATTCATACGCATAATGCTTTTCTTCTTGATTGGAGCACTCATGCCTTCTGTTGCGATAATGCCTGCCAAAGAAATAATGCTGATGACTCCAAACAACATCATCGTGAGGAATATGCCCATCACGGTAGCCATTGTGTACTTGATAAAACTTTTCATAATCGCCGTATAGTATTTTGTTTTCGCTTTATTATATCCTTAATTGTTGCCAGTCACATCAAATGCCCACAAGCTCTACTGTATCATAGACGCACTAACAATTGCAAAATTACACTCTGTTATGAGAAATCGCAATGCTGTACGTGATTTCAATACAACATTAGTCTATCTCCCAGTATACATACTCTCGTAATATCTCTCATATTCCCCGGATGTTATATTGCTAAGCCACTCCTCGTTGTCGAGATACCAACGCACAGTACGCTCTATGCCCTCTTCAAACTGAAGGCTTGGTTCCCATCCGAGTTCCTGTTGCAGCTTGGTGCTGTCTATGGCATAACGGGCATCATGCCCGAGGCGGTCGGTAACGTATGTAATAAGATCATTATCGGAACCTTCGGGACGTCCGAGCAGACGATCCACGGTACGTATGACGGTACGTATTATGTCTATATTCTTCCACTCGTTGAAACCGCCTATGTTGTACGTCTCGGCCACGGTTCCATTGTGGAATATCATATCTATGGCACGGGCATGATCCTCGACATACAGCCAGTCGCGCACATTCTCCCCACGGCCATATACAGGAAGAGGTCTGCGGTTGCGGATATTATTTATAAACAAAGGTATCAGTTTCTCCGGGAACTGATAAGGACCGTAGTTATTGGAACAGTTCGTAACTATTGTCGGCATACCGTAAGTGTCATGGTAGGCTCTGACAAAATGATCGCTGCCGGCTTTGCTGGCACTGTATGGAGAATGTGGACGGTAAGAAGTTGTCTCACGGAAAAACTCTGTGCCATAGGCCAGATGGTGTTCGGAAGACGATGCCGTGGTGGAATATGGAGGAGGAGTCCCCTCTGGGCAGTCCATTTCGAGTGTGCCGTAAACCTCGTCAGTGGAAATATGATAAAAAAGCTTGCCGACGTATTTTTCGGGCAATGACTCCCAGTAGAGTTTTGCCGCCTGCAACAGACTCAGAGTGCCCATGACATTGGTACGGGCAAAAGTAAACGGATCCTTGATACTCCGATCCACATGGCTCTCAGCCGCCAGATGTATGATGCCGTCTACATGTTCCTGCCGCATAAGGGCAAGAAAGGCATCGAAATCGCAAATGTCCATCCGTACGAATCTGTAGTTAGGGCTGTTCTCCACATCCTTCAGATTGGCCAGATTGCCAGCGTATGTCAGCTTGTCCAGATTTATTATCCGATAGTCAGGATACTTGTTGACAAAAAGGCGTACCACATGATTGCCAATGAAACCGGCACCGCCTGTTATAACTATGCATCTCTTCATTTTGCTGTAAAAAAAATCAAGTTTGTGGAAAACGGAACGGACTCTCGAAATCCGCTAACATGCAATGATGCGTGTCCTTTTCCGAAAGAATGGCTTGGTCAGCAGGTATCCTCCAATCTATTCCCAAAGAACCGTCAAGAATATTTATCCCACCATCAGCCTCAGGATAATAAAAATTGTCACATTTATATTGGAATAGCGCAGTGTCGCTCAATACGGCAAACCCGTGTGCAAAGCCCCTCGGCACAAAAAACTGGCGGTGGTTCTCACCTGTCAGTTCAACGGCGACATGCTGTCCGTATGTCGGCGAACCTGCACGAATATCCACGGCCACATCCAGCACGGAACCACTGACACAGCGCACCAGTTTGGCCTGAGTGTAAGGCGGTCGCTGGAAATGCAGTCCGCGCATCACGCCATAGCTGCTGCGGCTCTCGTTGTCCTGCACAAAACAGACATTCCCCACACACTCCTCAAACTCACGCTGCGAGAAAGATTCGAAAAAGTAGCCGCGGGAGTCTTCGAATATCCGCGGCTCCAATATCAGAAGACCTTGAATCCCAGTCTCAATTACGTTCATTTATATAAGACAGTATC
>CAMWRK010000072.1 GCA_947176655.1 uncultured Prevotellaceae bacterium
CTATGATACCGCGTGTATCGGGTATGGAGATACGCTTGCCGGTACCGTTCCAACCGGTGTTCACCAAATATGCCTTGGCACCGGACACGTTCATCTTCTTCACCAACTCCTCTGCATATTTTGTGGGATGCAACTCCAAGAATGCCTGGCCGAAGCAAGCAGAGAAAGTGGGAGTAGGCTCGGTGATGCCGCGCTCTGTACCTGCCAACTTGGCTGTGAAACCGCTCAGGAAGTAGTACTGGCACTGCTCGGGAGTCAGGATAGACACGGGAGGCAGTACTCCGAATGCATCGGCAGACAGGAAGATAACATTCTTGGCTGCGGGAGCAGAGCTGCCTGGCTGGATGTTGTTGATGTGGTTGATGGGATAAGATACGCGGGTGTTCTCGGTTGCACTCTTGTCGTTGAAGTCAATGGTGCCATCCTCGGCAACGATAACGTTTTCAAGCAGAGCATTGCGCTTGATTGCACCGTAGATGTCGGGCTCATGCTCCTTTGACAGGCCGATAACCTTTGCATAGCAACCGCCCTCGAAGTTGAAGATGCCGTTGTCATCCCAACCGTGCTCGTCATCACCGATGAGGCGGCGTTTCGGGTCGGTAGAGAGGGTGGTCTTGCCTGTGCCAGAGAGACCGAAGAAGATAGCGGTGTTCTCGCCGTTCATGTCGCAGTTGGCAGAGCAGTGCATTGAGGCGATACCCTGCAAGGGCAGGTAGTAGTTCATCATTGAGAACATGCCCTTCTTCATCTCGCCGCCATACCATGTGTTGATGATAACCTGTTCGCGGCTGGTGATGTTGAAGGCAACGCAGGTCTCTGAGTTGATGCCCAGTTCTTTCCAGTTCTCCACCTTGGCTTTTGATGCATTGTAGACAACGAAGTTAGGCTCGAAGTTTGCGAGTTCTTCCTCGGTGGGACGGATGAACATGTTGGTCACAAAGTGTGCCTGCCAGGCTACTTCTACGATGAAACGAACGGCCATGCGGGTGTCTGCATTTGCACCGCAGAAGCAGTCTACCACATAGAGGTTCTTGTTTGACAATTCCTTCTTGGCAATATCCTTCAGGGCTGCCCAAGCCTCCTCGGTAATGGGCTTGTTGTCGTTCTTGTAATCATCAGAAGTCCACCATACGGTATCCTTTGAGTTCTCATCCATAACGATGAACTTGTCCTTAGGAGAACGACCGGTGTATACGCCTGTCATAACGTTAACGGCGTTCAACTCGGTGTTCTGTCCCTTCTCGTAACCATCAAGACCTGCCTTTGTCTCCTCGGCGAACAGCTGCTCATAAGATGGGTTGTGGGCAATCACAGTGGAACCGGTGATGCCATACTGTGTCAAATCTAATGTTGCCATTGTTATAAAATTTAAGTTATCTTTCTTTATCTTGTCTTATTCCATTGCAAATATAGCCATTTCTATTGACAACGCGTTACAGTTATTGCAGATAATCTGTATTTTATCCCCGTTTTGCTATCTTAGCTTTACAACTTGCTATCTCAACTTTGCTGCAATAGCTTCCTTTTGCTCTTGGCTCAGTTTGTTATTGTCAATCAGAAATTGCACGAAGCGCACAGCATCGCCGCCGAAATAGTCTTCGCGTGCTTTCTCCATTACTCGTTTGCAATACGCATCTTTTGTTATCTTCGGCGTATAGTACTGCATGGCACCGATACGTTCCATCTTGCAGAAGCCCTTGCGTACAAGAATCTTCATAAAGGTGGCTGTAGTCGTATATGCTGGTTTGGGATTTTCAAAACCTTCTTGAATGTCGCGGACGAAACCTCCCTTTGTCGGCAGGTTCCACAGATTCAGCATACACTGAAACTCCGAGCGGGTCATAAATCTGTAGTCTGTCATAGTTATATAAAAATATATTGTTTGATTACACTGCTTTTAGTTTACAAAGGTAGTATTTTAACGGCATAATCAATGTGCTACCTTATGATTTACGGACAGAACATGTCAATATTTAACTATATTTGGATAACTGATACACGAATTAACGACTGTTCCGCTTTGCTTTCTCTGTTTCGCGTTCCTTATTGCGTTCGCTTGGTGGCTTCTGTTTGTCGGCCTTCTGTTTGACGAGATTCCGTGGTTTCTGCTCTGTTAGCGGAATGCCGTATACGTCCCACGCCTGCTCCATATCCCATCCTGCACGTACTGCCATCGGTTTCGGGAAATAGAATACAGGTTCTGGCTGGCGAAGGCTGTCATATTCGCCGGTATCCCACTTGCCGTTGCCATTTCTGTCGGCAAAGCAGCGCATATAGTAAGTTTCGGGTTTAAGATAATAGAACTCTGCTACACCGTTTGCCGAGGCAGCCTGTTGCGAAACGACCTTGTCAGAACTGTTAAGCAGTTGAACCACCATGCAGGTGTCCGGCGAAATCAGGTTAATGATCATGGTTCCGTATTCGTCCAGTCTGCGTACGCGCAACTCAGTTCGCGCCTTTCGGTTGACATGTCCCATGATGCCGGTCAAGGCAGCGGAATCGACAGATACGACATATTTCAATTCCGGTTTCCACTCTGCATACAAAGTGTAGGACTTTGTATCGTAAGGGGACGGTAACAGAAGGTATGGTTCGCGGTACAGGTTGGAATCACGCTCTATATATAAATGTATGTGCGCAGTATCTATAGAGGCTATCGGTTCATTGGTTTTCAGAAGTACATTCCTGTTCGGGTCGAGTGTCCCAGTGGGGGACAGCTTCAAGTCCATAAAATCCTGCTCGTAAGGATTCTGTTCCGGAGGCAGCGGTGTTTTGCTCTTCTTTGCAAGTTTCTCACGCTGCTTTTTCCAATCGTCTATCTGCTTTTGTTTCTCCTCCCATATTTTTGACCAGCCCTTACGTGCCACAAGCGTGAAGGTATCCGTCTTCCATGCCAGTATTCCTGTGGAATCGGTATCAAGACAGCGTATTTCCATTTCCAGACTGTCTGTCCTGTGTGTAAAGGCTGTATCAGTAATCCAGTATGTAATAGTGTCATTCTTCTCCGTAGTTTCTGCCACCAGGCACGAAGAATCGAAGTTCAGTCCCCTGATGACAGGCAAAGTGTCTACCGGTGCCGTAAAATACAGACGGAACCAATCGGGCTCCGGACGCTCCGTTTTCAGTAGATGCAGATCCTGCTTCTCTTCAAGGAACGACCTCAGTACAATGTCGTCGGGAAAGTAGTGTGTATACGGAACCACGCGTATGGAGTCGTAATAGACAGAGTCGCGCCAGCATGTGTCCATTCTCAGATCCGGGCGGCAATACGGTATGTAGACGGAGGTGTCGAATGCTATTGCTTCCGCTCTCTGGCTGAAACGATAGTCTCCGTCCATATCGTTAAGACCGAATATGCGGTATCTGCCAGGAGCAATGCCCTTGATGGAGAAGCGTCCGCTGCCATTTGTGCGTGACACGCGGATAAGCGGTTTCGTGCGGAAAAGACTGTCGTCATAAGTGCTGTCCACACGATGAAGCCCTACAAGCATGCCTTTCACTGGCTCCAGGTTCTCCGCCTCAAGGACATATCCGGCCATCTCCATTGTGTCTATGACATCCCCCGTACTGAAACTGTATGTATAGAATCCCATCGGGTTGCCCTCATTATTGTCCTCTATGGCATCGCTGAAGTCCACGGTATAGGTCGTATTGCTTTGCAGAGAGTCGTATAGGGTGACCCTTACGCGTTTTCCGTCGGCACGTATGTTGGCGGCTTCCAATTGCGGCGGAGATATGACTACCTTCTCGCTGGCATTGGAGAGTTTGACATATTCATTGAAGAGGATGCTGATTCTTTTGGTATTGACCCCTACAGCCTTGTCTGCGGGGCTTGCACCTATGACTTCGGGCGGTTCTTCGTCGTAACGTCCGCCGTCGGGGCTGCCAATGCTGGCACAGGAGAAGAATGCCAGTAAGGCGGCGACATGTAACAGGAACAGTGTTGTGAATCTTCGCATCTCAGGGTGACTTTCAGACGATTTTGTTAAATTGCAGCATTTCTTCGATGTGGGTCCTGCTGTTGGACAGGCGCGGTACTTTGTGCTGTCCGCCAAGTTTACCCTTGGAAGCCAGCCAGTCGTGGAACAATCCTTTGCGTGCCACTATTATTTCCAGGGGCTGGAGGGTAATGTCCTTGTGTCGTTTGGCTTCGTAGTCGGAATTGACACGCTGCAAAGTGTCGTCTAGAATATTGGCGAATGCTGCCATGTCTTCCGGCCTTCGTGCAAACTCTATCAGCCACTGGTGGCGGCATTTCCCGTTTCCGTCCATGAAGACAGGAGCTGCCGTATATTCGAGAACTTCCGCACCGGTCAGACGGCACGCCTCGGCCAGACCTTTCTCGGCGTTATCCACAATCAGTTCCTCGCCAAAGGCATTGATAAAGAACTTCGTGCGCCCAGTTATCAGGAATTTGTAGGGATTGATCGACGTGAAACGCACGGTGTCGCCTATCATGTATCGCCACAAGCCACTTGATGTGCTGATAAGCATGGCATAGTTTTTCCCCGTCTGCACGCCCCAAAGCGGAACTACATTGGGGGCGGGACTTTCTATTTCGTCCATGGGAATGAACTCATAGAACACACCGTAGTCAAGCATCAGGCTCATGGATGCATCAGCCGGGTCATCCTGGATGCCGAAGAACCCCTCGCTGGCATTGTATGTCTCCATGTAGTGCATTTTCTCGGATGGAATAAGTCTCCGGTATTGTTCGCGATATGGAGTGAATGCCACACCGCCGTGAAAGAACGTCTCCAGACCGGGCCATACCTCGGGAAGATTTTCCTTGCCCGTAATCTCCAGCACGCGGTTCATCACGGAGAGCATCCACGATGGCACACCGCTGAGATTGGTGACGTTCTCGCGTATGGCTTCACGTGCGATCCTGTCGCGTTTCACCTCAAAATCGGCCAGCAGGGCGGTTTCCTTGCGTGGGACACGTACATGATTGACCAACGGGTTGATATTTTCTATCAATATTGCACTCAGATCCCCTACCAGCGAGTTTCTGAGATTATAGTTGGGGGCATGGCTTCCACCAAGTATCAGTGCTTTCCCGTCGAAGATGCGGCTGTGCGGGTTGTTGCGCAGGTACCATACCACGGCATCCCTGCCGCCGGCATAATGGGTGTCGGCAAGAGCCTCGCGGCTCACCGGTATGAACTTGCTCTTGTCGTTGGTGGTGCCGCTGGATTTGGCATACCAGCGTACACGTCCAGGCCAAAGCACGTTTTTCTCGCCCTGGCGCATACGGTCTATGGCCAGCTTCAACTCTTCGTATGTGTTTACGGGCGATGAAGATGCAAAACCTTCATAAGAGTTAATGGAAGCGAAACCATGTCCGCGTCCCCATTCCGTTCCCTCAGCCTTGCGCAACAGACGTTTCAGCACATGCATCTGCAACAGTTCCGCCTGTGTCGCATATTTGTCCAACGCCTTCCGTCTAGGCAGGAACAAGGGTTTTATTATCGGTGTTATCGCCATTCTCTACTTTGTTTTCATTTTCCAAAACACGTTTCTTCAGGCCAGTGTTCTTGTGCAATCTGCGCATTGCTTCCTTGGCAGCCGCCTGATGGCTTTCTTTCTTGCTGTAGCCTGTGCCGCGTCCACATTCCACTCCTGATACGGTCACACGGGAAAGGAATATTGGCGACATGGTATCCGTCTCCATGGTCTCTTCGAGCACTTCAAAAACGACTGCGACATGATACCTCTGGCACCATTCCAGCAGACGGCTCTTGAAGTTGGACTCTTGGCGCACAATCTTGTTCAGGTCTATGTATCTGCCCAGAATGCGGTTATCCACAAACCACTTGCAGTGGTCGTATCCTCTGTCCAGATAAACAGCTCCTATGAGTGCTTCAAAAGCATTGCCGGTCAGATAACTGTTGTGCGTCCGTCCGTTCATACGGTTGCTTTTCAGCAGTTCTGCCAGCCCCATCTCATCTGCAATGCGCCCCAGCGTCTCGCGTTGCACCATCTTGCTGCGCACGCTGGTCAGGAAACCTTCCCTCTTGCTACGGAAGCGGTTGTACAGGATGTCACCTACCACGGCGCCAAGAATGGCATCGCCCAGATACTCCAGACGCTCATTGTTGAGAAACCGTCTGCCCGCTTCGCCTGTCAGCGCACTCTTGTGCGTCAGTGCCTGACGGTATAGTTCTATCTTTCTGGGATAGAAACCCAAAATGGCATAAAAGGAGCGATAAAGCTGTCTATCACGTCGGAAAGGCAGCCTTATCGCGTCTATCATGTTCCCTGTTTTCACAGTTATCGTTCCGTCTGCACCCGGAAAACGGTCTTTCCGGACAAGCTTTTCATTAGTCCGTGTATTTTTTGAAGATGACACATGCATTGTGTCCGCCAAAGCCGAAAGTATTGCTCAAGGCAGCACGTATCTCGCGTTTCTGTGCCTTACCAAAGGTAAAGTTCAGATTGTAATCAATCTCCGGATCCTCGTCGCCTTCCTCGTGGTTTATCGTCGGTGGAACGATGTCTTCCTTGACGGACATGACGCTGGCCATTGCCTCAATGGCACCGGCTGCACCCAACAGGTGTCCGGTCATGGACTTGGTGCTGCTGATGTTCAGTTTGTAGGCGTGTTCGCCGAAGAGCGACTTGATAGCCTTGACTTCGCTGATGTCGCCTACGGGAGTACTGGTGCCGTGAACGTTGATGTAGTCAATGTCCTCGGGGTTCATGCCTGCGTCCTCCAGAGCATTCTGCATCACCAGAATGGCACCGAGACCTTCTGGATGTGAGGCGGTGATGTGATGTGCATCGGCACTCATGCCGGCACCCACCATCTCGGCGTATATCTTTGCTCCGCGTGCTTTGGCATGTTCCAGTTCCTCAAGGATAAGGCAGGCACTGCCTTCGGCCATCACGAAACCATCTCGGCTGGCACTGAAGGGACGGCTTGCTGTCTTGGGCGAATCGTTACGTGTGCTCAAGGCATGCATGGAAACGAAACCGCCTACACCGGCTGATGTTATGGCAGCCTCTGCACCACCGCTCACCATGACATTGGCTTTGCCCAGGCGGATCAGGTTGAATGCGTCTGCCAGGGCATTTGTACTGCTGGCACATGCGCTGGATGTGATGTAGTTGGGGCCATGAAAGCCGTATTTGATACTGATATGGCCGGCACAGATGTCGGCAATCATTTTGGGTACGAAGAATGGATTGAACTTCGGCCCCAACGTATCTCCTGTCTTGGCATAGGTGGAGACTTCCTCCTCGTAGGTCTTCATGCCGCCGATGCCAACGCCCATGACAACGCCGACACGGTTCTTGTCCAGTGTCTCCATGTCCATGCCGCTGTCTTCTACTGCCATCTGGGCAGCAGCGAGAGCAAACTGGCAATATGGATCCATCTTGCGAGCCTCTTTGCGGTCGACATATTTTGTGATGTCGAAATCCTTTACCTCGCAGGCAAACTGTGTCTTGAACTTCTCGGCGTTAAAGTGTGTGATAGGAGCGGCTCCGCTGACACCTGCCAGCATGTTCTGCCATGTTTCCTCGGCTGTATTACCGATGGGTGACACAGCACCAAGGCCGGTCACAACAACTCTCTTCAATTCCATATAAAAGGGAAATAGTTGCCCAGCGGCTTATCCGAAGGAGAAGACCACCCGACAACTATTATAGGTTAAGTAATGTAAGACTTAGGATTACTTATTGCTTTCGATGTAAGCGATAGCATCTGCCACAGTAGAGATCTTCTCTGCCTTGTCATCGGGAATGGTGATGTCAAAGCTCTTCTCGAACTCCATGATCAACTCGACTGTATCCAGTGAGTCTGCACCCAGATCGTTAGTGAAACTTGCCTCGGGCACTACATCTGCCTCGTCTACACCCAACTTGTCAACAATAATTTCCTTAACTTTTGCTTCAATTTCAGACATAATCTCTAATATTTAGGTTAAATGAATTCAAACGCTATGTTCTATTCTGTTTGCAAAGTAAAGACTTTTTAAGCACATGACCAAGAATTTGCTGTAAAAACTTGCTTTTCCTGCTCATTTTGCTGCATTTTGTGCACTGTATGTGCAGAAAATGCCTTCGAGGGTATCTTTTATGAGAGTGACAGTAACAGGGTTATTGAACCACTTCGAGTAGCTCTACTGTGAAAACCAGGCATGAGAATGCAGGTATGGACTGCTGGTCGCGTGCTCCGTAGGCCAGTTCCTGTGGGATGTACAGTTCCCATTTGGAGCCTGCCGGCATCATGGTAAGAGCTTCTGTCCATCCCTTGATGACCTGATTCACACCGAAAGTGGCAGGCTGGCCGCGCTGGTAAGAACTGTCGAATACTTTGCCGTCGATGAGACGGCCTTCGTAATGGACTTTCACTTTCTGCGTGTTCGTGGGAACGGAACCTTCGCCCTTGGTGATGATCTTGTATTGCAGGCCGCTGGCTGTCTGATGTACATCCTTGTTCTTGAGGTTGGTTTTCAGAAACTCCTCTCCGGCTTTGCGGTTTGCACCGTATTTGTGCTCAAGCATCTGTTCGTGGTAGTAATTCATCTGCTTTTCCACGATTTTCATGGCCGAGTCGTTGCTTATCTCGTATTGTGTGCCGGCCAGACTTTCCTGGAATCCGCGTATGAACTCTTCGTGATCCAGCAGGTCTGTGCTGTCGTTTATCTGTTTGGAGATATTGGGCATCACGCGCTTGGAGATATCCTCGCGTATCTCGGTTCCCGCTATGCGCGCCTTGGTCTGAATGTCAGCTTCGGACAGTTCTGTCTGGCCGAAACCTTCGATGAACTGCGGCATGTGTTTGGCATCGACACCTTTCTGGCGGCTGAGAAATTCTGCCAGCCCCTGTGTGTTGAGGCGTCCGAGGAGATATGACAGTGTCTTGATGTCTATGGTGTCGGGCTTGGCCGTTTCTGTCGTGGCGGCTTTTTTGCTTTTCTTTCTCGGGGTGGCCTGTATGCCCGTGCACAGCAGAGCCGCCAGGGTGAGTATAAAAATCTTTCTCATAGGGCTTTAAGAAAAAGAACAATTTGCCGGTACATCCTTTTGCGGCATGCCGGCAAATTGTTCTCGCTTAATTGATTGTATCTGTTTGTTATTATTCGTCAACGCTGATCAGGTCAATAACGAATACCAGTGCGCTGTAAGGCTTGATTTTGTCGCCGGCCTCGCGCTCGCCGTATGCCATTTCCTGAGGAATGTATACCTTCCACTTGGAACCTGCGGGCATGTTTGTCAGTGCCTTGGTCCAGCCGGGGATAACATTGTTGCAACGGAACGTTACGGGCTTCTCCTGATCCATATTGCCGTCGAACACGGTGCCGTCTATGAGTGTGCCCTCGTACTTAACCTTTACAGAACTGGTGTCTGCGGGAACCTTGCCGGTTCCTTCGGTGATGATCTCGAAGTATACGCCGCTGCTGTCAAGCTGCTGTATGCCTTCCTTCTTGGCTATCTCTGCCATGAACTCCTCGCCGGCCTGTTTGTTTGCGCTGTGTATGGTCTCCATGATGCGTGCCTTAATGACGGGCAGGTTCTTGAGTGCGTATGCTTCGGCGGAATCAACGCCCATTGGTGCG
>CAMWRK010000073.1 GCA_947176655.1 uncultured Prevotellaceae bacterium
TCGCTACCAACATGGCAGGCCGAGGCACAGATATCAAACTCTCTCCCGAGGTGAAGGCTGCAGGCGGTTTGGCCATTATCGGTACGGAACGCCATGAAAGCCGTCGTGTGGACAGGCAGCTGCGCGGACGTTCCGGACGTCAGGGCGATCCGGGCAGTTCTGTATTCTATGTCTCACTTGAAGACAAACTCATGCGTCTGTTCGCTTCCGAACGTATAGCGCGTGTCATGGATCGCCTCGGTTTCGAGGACGGGGAGATGATAGAGCACTCCATGATAACGCGTTCCATAGAGAATGCCCAGAAGAAGGTGGAAGAAAACAACTTCGGTGTCCGCAAACGTCTGCTTGAATACGATGATGTGATGAACAAGCAACGTACCGTCATCTACGAAAAGCGCCGCCATGCTCTCATGGGCGAGCGTCTGGGTATGGACATCGCAGATATGATTTGGGATCGTGTATGCCACATCATGGAAAGCCACGACTATCAGAATTGCCGCGAGCAGTTTCTGGAGATACTTGCCATGGAATTCCCTCTGCCTCAGGATCGCTACATGGCCGGCAATATGGACGAAATGGCCGAAGAGGTTTATCAGAAGGCCATGGAACGCTTCAAACAGAAGTGCCAGATCATCGCTACCAATGCCCATAAGGCTGTGACAATGATTGTGGAGAACCCAGATCAGATGCCACGCTATGAGAACATTATGGTGCCTGTTGTCGACGGACGCCGTGTCTATCAGGTGAGTTGCGGTATACAGGAGGCCTATGAAAGCCAGTCACAGAGTGTAGTCTCTGCTTTCCACAAGAGTCTGATTCTTCATACCATAGACGATGCATGGAAGGAGAACCTGCGTCTGTTGGACGAGTTGAAACACTCCGTACACAATGCTTCCTACGAACAGAAAGACCCGTTGCTGATATACAAGCTGGAGTCGGTGAAGTATTTCGACGAGATGGTCAATAAGATTAATGACCGTGTTGTCAGCGTGCTCATGCGTGCCCAGGTGCCTGAATTGCAGATACGTCAGGCCGATGCACCCCAGCCACCACGCCAGCAGCAGCGTTTGCAGGAGAGCCACGGCAATATAGACGAAGGGATGCGTCAGGCCGCCGGACGTGACACACGTGAGCGGCAGCCCATGCAGCCCATCCGCCGCGAGAATCTGCCAGGACGCAATGATTTGTGTCCATGCGGTTCAGGGAAGAAGTTCAAACATTGCCACGGGCGTAACCTGTAAGCCTTGTTGCCAATCCTGTCTGCTGATGTAGCAGTAGTGTTTGTCTGTAAGCATCGCTTATTATATAATAAGGAATAGAGAAGTACAATAATATATCTAAAGTATAGAAAGGCCATGATTACACCGGAGAAACAGATTCAGCGTGCTTTGCGACATGTCGCTGGGCATTTCCCTCATGACGGTGAGCCAGTACTGACGGACATCATTCTGCGGGTCTATCCGCATAGTGGGGAGGTCAGATTCTACGATGACGAAGAGCATGAACTGATGCGCATTGTCATAGAGGAATGGATTCACGGTTCCTGCGATGAGGACTTCTACCGTAAGGTGACACCGGTACTACGCCGATCCATCGCTGAGGTTCGTACAGAAGTTATAGATAACATGGCATTGCTTCGTCCCTACACGTTCGTCATGCAAGACGAGGACGGCGAAACTCTCACAGACCTTTATATTGTGGACGATGAGGAAACCGTAATCATTTCCCGCAATCTCCTTGAAGGAGTGGATGAGGATCTGGAAGCATTCTGCACACGGTTGCTGGAGGAATAGCAGGATATTTATTTGTACCCTAATAAAACACCGGGCACTGAATCAGAAAATGGTTCCGTGCCCGGTGTGTATTGTTCCTGAATGTTATTTTCGTATTATGATAACAGTCTTATGAGGTGTATAGACAAATCTTCAATTTCTCTAAGTTTGTCAAATACAGTATCTCTATTGATAGAACCCATATCTATAAGTTTTATCGTAATCACCGTTACCGTAACGATGATTACGATAGTGCAAAATTACACATGAAATTGTATTCGTGCAAAAAACATTTTTTTTGATTGAACAGCAATAATTAGTTTATGCGAACAATGAAGTTTATACGATAATCACTTACGCTGCCACCACCAAATGTTCCGCCAACAGAACTTGACGAATGAGGTTTAATAACGGTAGAAAATCGCTGCCATCCATTATAGGTCAGAAAATCGCCTCCAACAGCCATGGTCATTTCACTTATGTTTTTGAATTGGACACAGTCCACGCCACCCCAGCCATCATCAACAATAGATGATTTTATGCATGTATCATATTCATGAGTAACAATGATATTCATGCCAAGCGATTGTACATAGTCGAATTTCCACGACAGGTTTGTTGTGGTGGTATATTTGATCTGGGCTTTGACTTTATATGAATAATATGGTGCAGACAGCTTCATTATCACCTTAAACACAAAGTTGTGTTCGTTTAGCTCAATGGTATCTGTTATTGCCAAACTTTTGATTTGCCCCTCTTCAATTATCCACAGCCAATCCTCGCGGTGATAGCCGTTGGAAAGCCCCTCCGCCAGTGAATGGCCGACCAATTCCTTCTTTATACGTTCTATTGTCGGTAATGCAGTATCTATTTTGGGGGCAGGATTCGGCCCTTGGCTTCCCTTGGGTAAAGGTTTTAGCTCACTGTCACTCTTCAATCCTTCGTTTCCAACTTTCCACCAGTTTTGTGCCTGAACGTTAGAGAATATTGTTGTAAGTAGCAAAATGCAGTAGATAAACTTCTTTGTCATTGTTCTCTATTCAATTTTTTTGAACTCAATCTGTTCTTGATATCTTTCTTCGC
The DNA here is from genome assembly GCA_947176655.1 of uncultured Prevotellaceae bacterium. Classification (GTDB taxonomy): domain Bacteria; phylum Bacteroidota; class Bacteroidia; order Bacteroidales; family Bacteroidaceae; genus Physcousia. Next base: position 2,856 of record CAMWRK010000073.1, read on the forward strand.
TTTCCATTACATCTAAACCGTCTCGCATCAAAAATAGTCTGTTGCCATTCACAGCAAACCCTGTGACGTTTTCGTTACGTAAGTTGTCGCCAGTTTTTATGAACATATTTTTCCCAAAACTAACGTATAGATGGGATTCTCCTTCAATCAATACTTCGTATTTTGATTTGAAATATATGAGGTTCTGTTTTCAATAAATTGTAAATGTCTTGGCTTTCAGGCATACATCATTATACCATATTTCAAATCTGTATGTACCGCTTTTCCAGTGTCCTTGTGAAGCTCCCCCCCAGCTAGTAAGTTTCTCTGTATTATTGCCAGAACTAACATACATGGAATAAGAATAGGAACAACCATGAGGTGAACTTGAACCGGTGCTCATTCCTGATGGGGTATAGAGTTTTACGTTCAGGTCAATGTTTTTACCTGTATTAATTCCTGTATATGTTATTTTCGGTTTGAGGTACATGGTTCTGCTGCTATGGATGTCGTTTCCATAATTCGTTTCAATATCACCGTCGTTATTTGTGTTGGCAATTTGAATGTCCGTGATAACAATGGGCATAGATAGCACTACTTTGTCTTTCAAAACCTTCATCTTTTTCTGGATTTTGTCACGCTCTTCGCGAGTTGCAGTTAAAGAGGCTTTAGTACTTTTTAAATCTCCATTCAATTTAACTACTTTATTATTCAGTTGATTGATTTTTATCTTTGCATTTGACAACTCACTTTTTGTATCTTTTAAGGAACCGTTGAGGAAGAACAACACCACACCACAAACAAGGATGGCAAGAACCAGCAGGATGACATTCCTGTACTGCTTCTTCTGTGATTGCAGCCTGGCATAATCTGCCTTCAACTGGCTGTTCTCATTATATAGATTGCTGATAGTTTGTTCGACGTAGCTTATCGATGAGTGCGCATCATTGTTCGGGCATATATGTACAACATTATTCTGCTCTATGGCCATCAGTATTTCTGAGTTTCTTTCTTCAAGTGCAATGGCTTTGGTTGCTATCAGACCAGAAAAGTTGTGTGGCATCGCAACCGCATAAGGTTCTAAATCCTCATTGATAATTTCGTGTACAATGGATTCGGCTTGTTCAAGTGCAGTTTTGTCTGATGTGAATTTGTCTGTTGTATATGACGTTTTCCCGGTTTCTGATAGTCTGAGAATTTTGCCACTGAAGATGATGCGTGAGAATATCTTGTCAAAGACTGTGTACAAAGCCTTGATATCCTTGATATATACCCCGTTTGTGACGAGGCATATACCAAAGACTTGCGATGATGCGGAATCTAACTGTCTAAAGAAGGCATAGTGAGTTAATGCGCCTTTGCGATGTACTGTCAGCTGTTCGCCTATGACGCATGTACATAATGGATGTAGAAAATCCTCCTCACCGTCATAAGGATATTGAATGAATGTTCCTTTGTTCGTGCCGAACAAATACAGGCTGTAATTCATTGGTTACTTGATTTTGAACTTGATTACCTTGTTCGTGTTGTCAACAGTGTACTGTGGCAATTCTTTCATAACGGTCTGCCCAAGCAGTAGTGGTGCGTCAGCATTCTCTACAACAGTTGCTTGCACGTTTGTGATGATGAGTTTCCCGCCCAGAACAAGTTTGCGTAGGTTGACAACCGTATTTACGGTAATATTGCCATTGGCATCAGTGATTTTTTCTTTACCCAAAATATCATCTGCTGTCAGAACTTTTTCATGATAAAGGTAAAGGGCCTCTTTTTTTGTTATCTGGGTATAGGATGCTCCTGTGTCGAAAATCATTTCTTTGCTGATACAGTCATTGATGAGCACCTGCACAATTTTCAGATTATAGGATTCTGTATACGCTACATCAACAATGTCGTCATTCGGCAATTCTATTCTCAGCTCATCATTATTGTCGGATAGCTGTACCAATGGTGTGGCTTCTTCTTTATCATTTGAAAACCACTTACCAGATTTCATACTAATGCCTATTACTATTAAGCCAAGGGCTATGAGAAAAAGCTTACTCTTCATAATCAAATATGTATTTGTTAAGAAAGTCGTTGAAGCGAGTAATAAGCTCCTGATAGAATTTGTCCTGTTCCTCGCTAAAAAATGACGTACGGAGCTCATCTATCTTGTCGAATAGCTCATTAGCTTTGTCAATTGTTTTTTCTGTATCAATGCTGATGCGTTCTTTCTTCCGCGCTTCCGCGATATTGCTGTTGGCTTCTGTTTCCTGTGCTATGCATTCTATATCTTTTATGTATTGTTCAAGTTCTCTTACTGCTGAGATTGCGGTATAGCGATCCTGCATGTACTTTGGTAGTTTTTGTGTGTCCATTTCAATGTGTTTGCTTGAGAATACAGATGTGTCTGTACATGTGAAGAACAGATAGAGGCGTGCATCATTTTCAAATCCAGAAAGATATTTGATAGCATCTGTCTTTAGTCTGTCAATACTGTCCTTTATCTCAATGAGGATATCATAGGCTTTTAGCTTGTCCTTACCCTTTAGATTATGGATATTTTTGCGAGTCTCACGTTCTTGATTCTGTAAGTTATCAATTGATCGTTTTTGTCCATAGGATAATATTGGCATAAAACTTAAAGCCAATACAAATATTTTTGTTTTCATGATTGTCATCTCGTGATATTAAAAGTGTATATTGTGTCATTGATGGTCACTTTATCTGAGCCTACACCAATTATCCTTGCCCTAATTTCTTTATCTGAATACTGATTGAACTCCACGCGTGTAGTGTTTTGTGGTATTTTTTTTGCTCCTGTAATCATAAAACGATCTCCTATTTTAGCCCGAATGATATTTCCTACTATTAGATTTTCTTCATTATAGTGGTAATCCACGTTGGTGTGATATATCTTTACCTCGTGAACGGTCGGTACAAGATTGGTATTGGATGGATTACCTGTAGAGCCTTTGCGCTCGTCGTCTTTGGGTGTTAGCTCGTTAATACGCTCATGAATGCGTCGTTTATTCCCATCTTTATCTTGACCGAAATCAGTGTAATTGACTACTTCCTGTTGCAGGCTATTTAGATTATCGATATTGTTCTGTGCTTTATTGTAATTTGCGGCAAACCAACTGTCGTAAGATCTAAGTAGCTGGTCTTTATGTCCTGCAGTATCTGTCTTTTCTTGACTAACCATAGCGAATGCAGCATTATAATCAGCATTGTCAAGTAGAGCGTGAAATTTAGTCAAGTCAAATTCGTGTTGTGTCTCTGGCAGTACTATGTCACCGGGATCAGTATAAGTCGGTGTTTCTCCTTGTGGACGTAGCAGAAAGAGGCAAACCATTACCGTAACGGCGCAACATACCATTGCAATGTGTCCAAGGGGTAAATGATACTTTTTGTGAGATGGCTTTGGCTTTGGTTTTGGATCTGTTCCTGTTCCAAGTAGATTCACAATCTCATTGTAGATAGCTATGTATTGTTCTCTCAGCGGAAGCAAATCTGGCTGTTTCCCTGCATACTTTTCTATTGTTCCAAGAAGACTATTTACTTCCTCTCTTTTTACGGAAATTTCGATCTGCGACACCAATCCTTTCAATCCTTGGATGATGAAGTCTTTGTATGCTGTGACTTTGCCTGCAAGCTCATTTATATAGTGAACAGAAAGTTTTTCATTATCCGGTTTATGTGTGTCAGAAGGGGGAGGAAAGTATCCTGTTGATACAGATACCCAGCTATAAGAACGAAGAGCCTGAATTATCTTTGAATTGTCAGAATTGAATGGCAGTTCTAAGAGACAGCCAACCTTGATGCTTTCTCCGCTGTCGTCCCATCTTTTGATATGCTTTTTCAATTCACCGACAACATTCTGAATGACGATTCTGCCAATCTTCTCACACATCGTCTGTCTTTCTGCGAATTTTGATACGCAGAATCGCCCTACAGCATTTCCTCCGTCTACCTTGGTTACAATTTTGTCATTATCATCGGCTTTTAGGATAACGTCATTGTATACGGCTTCGAATAGTTCCTTTAGTTTTTCGGGATTATCGCAGTATTCAAAATCGTGGAATGCAACAGACATTCCTAAAAACGCCCCTTCGCGCCCTTTGCAGGAAACTAAATTGTATTTAAGGTAAGAGTATATTGTTTCGCCATTGGTTTTGCGGTTGATTCTCATTTCTGTACTCTTCTTGCTTGTATCATAGAAAAGTTGGTAATAGAGAATCTCATCATGCGTTCCCGACAGCATGTTAAAGCCGTCGGGAACACCATAGATGTAAAACTTAATGTTGCTCATTGAATTGTTATCGAAGGATTAAATGTTCTTTTTGATTGCTTGCCAAAGTTGTTGGGGATAGATGTCTTCTCCAGGTGTATAAACTTGCCTTCCGTCCCCGGTAGAATTAAATGCTCCGGCAGAGAATGTTATGAAGTCGAAGTTGTAAGGTTTGAACCAGCTGGTAATCGGGTTCCTGTTGGCATATTGGTCGAATATGTGCGGATACTGGTTCTTGATGTTTTGGAAGATTACAGGTACATTCGGATGTCCGTCAGGGCGGAAATGAGCAGACTGATCCACTTTGTTGCATGCAAAAACGACTCTGTCGCGAGCGATTTTACGTTGCATCTGTTGAATCTTATTTGCATATAGGTCTCTCACGTTTTGCGACCCCCCCCAGTTCTCTTCAACAATGAACACCCACGTTTTACGATTCTTTATGCTTTTGCATATCTTTTCAATGTACGCGGGGAATGGGCGATTAGGCGTATCTGCATCAAAGTAATGCTCTCCTGGTGCCTCAAGAATCTGGCAAAGTGTACGTCCTGTAGGTGAGATCACTTTGACAAGCATAAAGCTCATTACATCGGTACCTGTTGCCGCATAATCAGAGTGTACTATTATGCCAAATTCTTTGCACATACGCTGATAATGGGAGTCGCTGTCCGGGCGGAAAATAGGGTCTGGTACAATGTTGTATCCCTGTCCTTCCAAGTATTTGGCCAGGCGTATCAGCGTCATGGTTTTGCCAGAGGTTCTTGCTCCGAACAAAACCACGACCGGAGTGTTGGGATCGCTAACTGTCACTACGATTGTTTCCGGGTTCTTTATTTCTGTCTCAGAAAGCCCGAGGATTTTCGCATCGGCAGTCTGTGTAGCGCTGGTTGGTGTGAATGTTGTTGTTGCCGTCGTTCCTGTTGCAGACTGCTGTTCGGGCGTTTCTACATTCCCGGGGTCGTTTAAGTTAAATGCCATGATTATTCTGTCTTAATTTGTTATTGTTCTTTTTTGAAGGCCATGTCGAAGAAAATAAATCCTGCAACATCTATGAGTATGGAGATAATCATCCAGAATACGAACTTTCCACGGGCAATCTTTCCGTTGAAGAAATCCATCCAGACATCCCATACGCTAAGCATTCGTTCTGTCTTTGACAGTGAGTTGCCGGCATAAACCTGTTGGTCACTGTCCTTAAATTCCAAATGGTCGGAGTACTGGTTAATCATGCTGTATGACTCAGACAGGACGATGCCTGCGTTGACCATCACTTGGTCGTTGATGGACTTCATCCTGTGTATGTCGTTAAGAACAATGGAAATATTCTTTCTGTTTCGTTTGATCTTTTCCTGTACTTCCGGAGTAATGACAATATAGCGACAGAGGTATTCCTGCTTTTTCTGTTCAAGTAGATTGGAAATGGAGGAACGGTATATTTCCAGAACTTTGTTCCATTCTTTCACAGTGTTGGACCGGGGTTGAACGCGCCCGATTTTTACGCCTAATTTGGCGTCCAACTCTTTCAGTATATTTTCTGCATATTCCGCGATACCAGGGCGTGAGGGATTGGCAACTTCGTTGCAAAACCTCTGATAAATGCCCCACACTTCTTTTTCGTACAAGGACCAGTCTTTTTCAATCTGAGCTTGAGCATATTCATCGTTCTCAAGCGCACGGAGATAGTCTTCTGTCTTCTGCAAATCACGAATGGCAACATCTCTGATGGTGTCCTTGTAAAATAATGTATGTGTGTTTGTCGGCATACTCATCAGTAGCCAGAAAATAATCATAATGAAGATGCCTCCTGCCAAGCTCAGTCCAGGGTTTTCTGTGTAGACATGGCTGTTCAGACTGTCAACAATCATCTTTGAGCCCCATGAGGCAATGAAGAAGAACCCGATGGTGATGATCCATACAAAAATTACAGGGATGCTACTGTCTTTTGCTGACAACAGTAGGTGCAGAGACTCTACAGTTGCCCAGCAACTCACGGCGGCAAAGGCAAAGAATGCAATTGCGCAGAACACCTTAAGATAATTTCTTTGTTCCATAATTAAACATTTTTAGATTGTTTTTATTTGTTAATGTATATTTGGTTTTAATTGCTGTATTTGTCAATGCCTGATACAATAGGCAATGCTCAATAGACCCGAGAATAATGTCCAATAGGCCTCAATGGGGACTGTAGGACAGCAATAATAATAAATAAGCCCTATTTTGCTATGCGAATGGCGTAACGAAGTGGACTTGAATATCCTTCAGGTCATTTGCCGATTCCTAAACAGTTGGACTTTCGCAGGACATCCATAATGCAGGTAGGCTTTTGCCTTTTTGCTCCTGCGATCTCCTGCAAGAATGTTTCGTTTGGTTTATCTGGGTACTACAATATACAAAAAGAAGCGTGAGATCCGTACTCTGTTGCTTATCTCGTGTTCCTGGCCTTCGAACTTGC
>CAMWRK010000074.1 GCA_947176655.1 uncultured Prevotellaceae bacterium
CTGGAACAGACGGCTCACACGCTCCTTCTTGCCGGAACGTACATTATATATATATGAGCCGGCTTCAACCTTACCGGAATACACACGGAAGAAAGTCAGGCGTCCGACATAGGGATCGGTAGCAATCTTGAACGCAAGAGCAGAGGTCTTTTCGTCCTCGCTGGGCTTACGATCCTCTTCCTCGCCGGTATCGGGATTGGTTCCGACAATATTGGGAGTATCCAAGGGAGAAGGGAGGAACATGCAGACATAGTCCAGCAATGTCTGAACACCCTTGTTCTTGAATGAAGAACCACAAGTCATGGGAACGAGGTCAAGAGCGATAGTACCCTTACGGATAGCAGCCACGATTTCCTCCTCAGTGATGGATTCGGGATCCTCGAAGTACTTCTCCATTAAGGTCTCGTCAGCCTCAGCGGCCTGTTCCAGAAGCTTTGCACGCCATTCGTCGCACTCGTCCTTGAGGTCGGCAGGAATTTCCTCGACATCATACTCAGCGCCCATGGTCTCATCGTGCCACAGTATGGCTTTCATCTTGATGAGGTCAACAATACCCTTAAAAGTTTCCTCTGCGCCGATGGGCACTGCAACTACAACTGGGTTAGCACCGAGGACATCCTTCATCTGGCGTACAACTTCAAAGAAGTCGGCGCCGGAACGATCCATCTTGTTAACATAACCCATACGGGGCACATTGTACTTATCGGCCTGACGCCATACGGTCTCTGACTGAGGCTCAACGCCACCTACGGCACAATATGTTGCGACAGCGCCGTCAAGCACACGCAGAGAACGCTCCACCTCGGCAGTGAAGTCCACATGTCCCGGAGTGTCAATCAAATTGAACTTGTACTTCTTACCATTATAGTTCCAATATGCAGTAGTAGCGGCAGAAGTGATGGTAATACCTCTTTCCTGTTCCTGCTCCATCCAGTCCATGGTAGCCGCACCCTCGTGAACCTCACCGATTTTGTGCGTCTTACCGGTGTAGAAAAGGATACGCTCACTGGTTGTCGTCTTACCGGCATCGATGTGAGCCATGATACCGAAGTTACGCGTCAAATGCAGATCTTGCTTTGCCATTGTATCTTACGTATTAGTGATGGATATTTTAGAAGCGGAAGTGAGCGAAAGCACGGTTAGCCTCGGCCATACGGTGCATATCTTCCTTACGCTTGAAGGCACCGCCCTGCTCGTTATAGGCATCCTGAATTTCGGCAGCCAACTTGTCGGCCATGGTCTTGCCGCCACGCTTGCGGGCAAACAGAATCATGTTCTTCATGCTAACGCTCTCCTTGCGGTCGGGACGTATCTCCGTGGGAACCTGGAAAGTAGCGCCGCCGATACGACGGCTCTTCACCTCTACCTGGGGAGTAATCTTGTCCAAAGCCTCTTTCCATATCTGTAATGCAGGCTTCTCCTCGCTCTGCATCTTCACTGCAACAATTTCCAGTGCGTTGTAGAAGATACTGTAAGAGATGCTCTTCTTGCCATCATACATGAGGTGGTTAACAAACTTTGAAACCTTCACATCGCCGAACTTAGGATCGGGAAGGATAACTCTCTTCTTTGGTTTAGCTTTACGCATATTCTTTCTTGTGTTTTGTGTTCAGGATTGCATCTTGTTCATCTTCTTCAACTCCCGCCGCCGCAGGGTTTACTCAAGGCACTGTCTGCAACACCAAAACTGTTTCTTTGTGTACTTTTTTTTGATTCTCCGTTCCGTCCGGACCTACTTCTTGGCAGCCTTGGGACGCTTTGCGCCGTACTTGGAACGACGCTGTGTGCGGTTGGCCACGCCGGCGGTATCCAAAGTGCCGCGCACTACGTGGTAACGTACACCGGGCAAATCCTTAACACGACCGCCACGAACGAGAACAATACTGTGTTCCTGGAGGTTGTGACCCTCGCCGGGGATATAGCAGTTGACCTCTTTGGAGTTTGTCAGACGAACACGTGCTACTTTACGCATAGCTGAGTTAGGCTTTTTAGGCGTTGTCGTGTAGACACGAACACAGACACCACGACGCTGAGGACAGCAGTCCAAAGCTGGGCTCTTGCTCTTGTCAACCAACGCTGTACGGCCTTTTCTTACCAATTGTTGAATTGTAGGCATTTTTTGTAATTTTTATTTATTAATTATATATGTATATACAATACAGAGGGGCACAATATGCCCATTCGGTTTGCAAAGGTACAATAAAAATCCGAGAAAAACATCATGACGCAGAAATAATTATCAGCTAAACAGAAATTGACTTTGATATTTAACATTAATTCCCCCACTTACTCTTTTACAATACACAATGCGTAAACAAAACGGTACATTCAGACAGAAGACAGACCGGTGCAGAGCGACACGCATACATCCCGTTGCGACATGTCGTCTCAGACATTGCCACCGTCAAATAATTTTTCTATAGTATTCAGAATTATACCTTAATATTTATATAAGAAAGAAGACTTCATATATAGGCCAATGCAATATAGCTACATGGCCATATTATCGCGAGCGTCCAATTCCTTTATTGGCAACATTGACCACATACAGAAAAAAAGCACTGACATTGAGGATGATTACAGCAAAATGTACTATCTTTGTAGCGATAGCCATAACGACATATATTCTGACAACATAAACATTAATCATCATGAAGAAATTACTGATTCTTGCCATTCCGGCAATGCTCATGAGCTGCGGCCCGGAAAAGTACACCATCAACGGCAAAGCCGGAGAAGAAGAAAACGGCAAACAAGTACTGCTGCTGAACAACGAAAACGAGGCCATAGACTCCTGTCTGGTGGCAGACGGCGCATTCAGCTTTACAGGTAATGTGGACGACCAGACTATATGCACCATAGGGATGGAAGGGACAAAAGCGAACGTTCTTCTGCAAAACGGAACCAAAATCACAGTAGACATGAATACGGAACCTCCTACAGTAAGCGACAACGGAGGGCTGAACGACATATACAAGGACATTGCCGACAAAGTGAACAAGGCCAGCGACGAACTGAACGAAAAAGCCGCCAAAATGATGGCAGAAGGAAAGAACTATCAGGAAATCCACGAGGCACTCGACAATGAACTGGAAGCCATGTACGACATTTTCCGCGACGGAATCAGGAAGAACAAGGACAACATAGTCGGTGCACACATTCTGAGCATGGTGGCACGCCAGTTCTATCCGACCGTAGCGGAGCTTGACTCCGTCATGTCCGAGGTGAAATATGCCACAAGCATAAAAGTTGTCACCGAACTTCGCAAATCGCTCCTGGCTGCCGAAAATACCAAGGAGGGCAACATGTTTACAGACTTCACTGGGCTGGACATCGAGGGCAACGCCTCAAGCCTCTCCGACCATGTAGGCAAAGGCAAGTACGTCCTTGTGGACTTCTGGGCATCATGGTGCGGTCCCTGCAAGGCGGAGATTCCCAACCTCATAGAGCTGTACAAACAGTTCAACGGAGAAAACTTCACCGTGCTGGGCGTAAACGTATGGGACGAAGAGAGCAAATTCAGGTCCGCCTTGGAGAGCGAGGGCATAGAATATCCGCAGATATTCATACCGCGCGACAACAAGGACAACGCCACTCAGCTATATGGCATCCACGGCATCCCGCAAATCATACTATTCGGCCCCGACGGCACTATAGTGAAACGCAACCTCCGAGGCGAGGAGATGAAAAACTTTGTGTCAGAGCAGCTGAAGTAACATAACCAGCCAAAGCACATAGACATCGATAGAGCGGTGCTGCGTTACATGATGCAACGCAACACCGCTCTCGTTTTATGTCATGACACTAAAGACTACCCTATCCCAGCAATTCCTTGACCTTGGCGGAAATTGCCTTGCCATCGGCACGACCAGCCAAACGTTTTGAGGCCACGCCCATGACCTTGCCCATCTCCTTGGCACAGGTGGCACCGGTCTCGGCGATGATGGCACGCAGTTCTGTCTCCAGTTCCTCAACGGTAAGAGCCTTGGGCATATAAGCCTCAAGAGCTGCGACCTGCCCCATCTCTTCCTCTGCCAAGTCGGTGCGGTTCTTTTCCACGTAGAGAGCAGCCGTATCGCGTCCCTGCTTTATCAGTTTGGAAAGAATCTTCAGAGCTTGCTCGTCGGAGAGTTCGGCATCGGCTCCTGGAGCCGTCAGTGCCTCAAGAAAATACTTCTTGGCATTGCGCAATGCCATAAGACGAACCTTGTCCTTGGCCTTCATGGCCTGAATAATGTCATTGCTTATCTGTTCAAACAACATAGTGATTATGATTTTAGATTAATAATTTGCTTTGTACAAAATTACCCATTTTACGCAACACAGCCAAAGGTTTACGCTGTGTTCTATGAATCTGTACCGTATTTTTCCTTAGACGGCAGCTCTAAACACACCTTAAATGAAAATCCTACTCCGAAAGAAAGTCTGTATCAGTCCCCGGCAGGCAAGATAAGCCAGGAAGGACACCCACAGGCCATGATTGCCCCATACAGGTATAAGACTGTAATATCCGGCCAGAAAGACCAGCATGCTCAGAGCCATGGACAAGAGCATAAGGCGTGTTGCCGCGACACCGGTGTATATTCCGTCCCACAGAAAGGAGGCCACGCCACACAATGGAAGAAGCAAAGTCCAATGGTAGTAGGAGGAGACAGCTACAAGAACCGAGGCATCGTCGGTAAGCAGAGCGACGAAGTCCTCCCCGGCACAAGCATAGAGAACGACGAAAAGCAGCGATACCACCCCACCCCACAGGAAAAGACGGCGAACTACGGTGGAACAGCCTACACGGTCGGCAGTTCCAAAAGCCTTGCCGGCCAACGCCTCTCCTGCATAGGCAAAACCGTCCATAAAGAAACTGAAGAACGTGAACAGTTGCATGAGCAATGTGTTGACCGCCAGTTCCACACTGCCCTGCGAGGCTCCAGCCGCGACGAACATGAAATGCACGACGACAAGACACAGCGTACGCAGAAAAAGCGAGACATTGTGCCGGTTGGCCTCTGTATCGGGGGTAATTGCAAGACGCAACAGTGCCACGAAAGACGGCAGGCCGGGACGGCCTTTCCTTAAAATATGCCCATAATTCCGCACACACAGCAACATTGCCGTCAGGAATGCCACCCACAAAGCCAGCAGAGTGCCAAGAGCGATACCCTCGATACGCATACCAAGGACAAAGACAAAAAAGAGGCTGCACAATATATTCAGCAGATTCTGCAATATGGCGACATACATTGGGATGCGCGAATTCTGCATACCTATGTACCAACCGTTAAGGACATAAAGCCCGAGAACCGGAACTGCACCAAATATACATATATTATAATATGTGCGCGCGAGGGTGGCCACCACAACATCCGGCGCGATGTACCACAAGGCGGCATCGCGCACCAATGGCGAAAACAACATCAGCGCCATGGCAAGGACAACTGCCAACGACATACCGCGTGCAAGAGACAATACCAATGCGGCCGTATCACGTCTCCCGAATGCCCTGGCTGTCTCGCCACCGGTTTCCATTCTCAGAAACGAAAACACCCAATATATGATATTGAACATCATGCCGCCGACAGCAATGCCGCCGACATAGGACGATGGAGACAATGCTGCTGCTGTGTCATCAGCGGCAGCCTGTGACATGTGACCGGTAACGGAGACATCGGCCAGACCAAGCAACGGAACAGTTATGTTGCTAACGATGCTCGGCAGGGCGATACTCAGTATACGTCTGTCAGTAAGGGATAGCAACGCCATCAATCAAACAGTTTCACATCCAGCTCCGGACACGATGTAAGGAGACTCCCATCCTGTACACATACAGTATCAACCCGGGCTTTCAGACAAAGCTTTGCATCGGCCGCCCGATATATATCCTGCATGAAAACGTATCGTACATTCTCTTTCTTGACAGTCAGACGGCAGATGAACTCGTCACCACTACGCAATGGCGTCTTGAACTCCATCTTTATACGTGCCACCACTGCATCAATGCCACGTGCGTGCATATCGGCAAAACTTATTCCGCGCTCAAGTAGAAACTCGTGACGGGCATGTTCGAGATAATGCTGGTAATTGGCATTATTGACAATACCCTGCAGGTCGCACTCATAGTCGCGAACCTTCATTCTTAATTCGTGCATAACTATTATTGGATTATGCTGCAAGACTGCAGATTCCATTCATTTGTACATACATAGAAAAACGCTCTGCCGGAACTGTCAGATTCAGGCAAAGCGTTTTTCCTATCCATTAAATTTCAAGTCATTAGAAGTCATCAAAGTCAAGGCGAGCCTTGCGGTTGGCAAGCGTGCGTTCGTAGTCCTCGCGTGAACCTACCACAATCTTCTCGTAGTCGCGCATACCAGTACCGGCAGGTATCAGATGACCGCAGATAACGTTCTCCTTCATGCCTTCCAAGTAATCGCTCTTGCCATTGATAGCCGCTTCGTTAAGCACCTTGGTTGTTTCCTGGAAAGAAGCAGCACTCATAAACGAACTTGTAGCCAATGAAGCTCTGGTGATACCCTGAAGAATCTGGACAGAAGTAGCAGGCATGGCATCGCGCACCTCTACAATCCGCTTGTCCTGACGCTTCAACAGCGAGTTCTCATCGCGCAGGCGGCGTGAGGTGACTATCTGACCGGCGTGCATTGTTTCACTGTCTCCTGCATTCACGACAACCTTCTTGCCCCAGATGCGGTCGTTCTCCTCTGCAAATTCCAGCTTGTCCACAACCTGTGTTTCCAAGAATCTCGTGTCGCCAGGCTCGGCAATCTGCACCTTGCGCATCATCTGACGCACGATAACCTCGAAGTGCTTGTCATTGATCTTAACACCCTGCAGACGGTACACGTCCTGAATCTCATTGACGATGTATTCCTGCACAGCAGTGGGACCCTTGATGGCCAGGATGTCGGCAGGAGTAATTGCACCGTCCGACAACGGAGTTCCGGCTCGGACGTTGTCGTTGTCCTGTACCAGTATCTGCTTGGAAATGGGCACAAGGTACTTGCGGACATCACCAACCTTTGAGGTAATGGTAATCTCGCGGTTACCACGCTTGATGCGCCCCATCGAAACAACACCGTCAATCTCGGCTACGACAGCAGGATTACTCGGATTGCGTGCCTCGAACAACTCGGTTACTCGTGGCAGACCACCGGTGATGTCACCGCCACCACCTACGACACGAGGTATTTTGACAAGAATCTCGCCCACTCTAGCATCTGAACCATCTGCGATAGCGATATGTCCGCCAATGGGGAAGTTGTATGTGCGCAGAATGTCACCGTTTTCATCCAGAATATGGCAGGCAGGTATCTTGCTGCGATCCCTTGATTCTATGATGATGTATTCGCTTTGCTTGGTAGCCTCATCGATCTCCACGCGGTAAGTGACATTCTCTATGACATCCTCAAACTTGACCTTACCGGCAGCCTCGGTAACAATTACTGAGTTGAAGGGATCCCACTGGGCAATGATATCGCCTTTCTGGACTGTGTCACCTTCCTGTTTGAAAAGGGTACTGCCATAAGGAACGTCCTGACTGAGGAGCACGATTCCGGTCTTAGGCTCTACGAAGCGAACCTCGGCCAGGCGGCTGACCACAATCTGTGTCATTCCGTTTTCGGTTTGCGCGTCAACGGTACGCAATTCTTCAAACTCAAGACGTGCATCGTACTTGGCTCTGATCTGCGCATTGGCAACGGCGTTACCTGCCACACCACCGGCATGGAAAGTACGCAATGTCAACTGTGTACCAGGCTCACCGATAGACTGTGCAGCAATTACACCGACAGCCTCACCCTTGTGTACCATACGGCTGGAAGCAAGGTTACGTCCATAACACTTGACACAAACACCCTTGCGGCTTTCGCAAGTCAATACGGAACGTATCTCCACCATCTCTATCGGGCTGTCCTCGATTTCCTTGGCCTTAGCCTCGGTAATCTCGTCACCGGCAGCTACAATCATCTTGCCTGTCGTGGGGTGAATGACATCGTGAACGCTTACACGACCCAATATACGCTCATACAGTGAACTGATAACCTCGTCGCCATTCTTCAAAGCCGTGCACTCCAAGCCGCGCAATGTACCACAGTCGTCCTCAGTAATGATGACATCGTGCGACACATCGACAAGACGACGTGTCAGATAACCGGCATCGGCTGTCTTCAAGGCCGTATCGGCCAAACCCTTACGTGCACCGTGAGTAGAGATGAAGTACTCCAGCACGCTCATGCCCTCCTTAAAGTTGGACAGAATGGGGTTCTCGATGGTCAGAGGTTCGGCACCTGCTTTCTGAGGCTTGGCCATCAGACCACGCATACCAGACAACTGGCTAATCTGACCGGCACTACCACGGGCACCGGAATCCAGCATCATGTATACGGCATTGAAACCTTCTTCGGCCTCGCGCATGGTCTTCATCAAAATCTTGGACAAGTCATTGTTAACCTTTGTCCATGTCTCGATGACCTGGTTATAACGTTCCTTATCGGTAATGAAGCCCATACCGTAGTCCATGGTAATGCGCTCTATCTCATCGTTACCGCGCTGCACCAGTTCTGCCTTCTCCTCCGGAACAATAATATCACCGAGGTTGAAAGACAGGCCGCCTTCGTATGCCATCTTGTATCCAAGATTCTTGATACCGTCCAAGAACTCGCAGGCACGGGCAACGCCTACACTCTTGATAACCTTGGTAATAAGACCACGCAATGTTTTCTTGGCTATGACATCATTGAAATATCCAATCTCAGAAGGAATTATTTCGTTGGCGATAAGTCGACCCACAGAAGTCTCAACCTGACGTTTGCCAAGAGTACCGTCCTCAAGAATGTCATCGACAATAACCTTGATAGGGGCATGTATCTCCACACGTTTCTGGTTGAAAGCAATAATGGCCTCTTCCGGAGCATAGAAACTCATACCAGAACCCTTGGCACCGGGACGGAGCTTGGTAATATAATACAACCCCAGCACCATGTCCTGAGAAGGAACCGTGATAGGTTCACCATTGGCAGGATTAAGGATATTGTGACTCTGCAGCATCAGAAGCTGAGCCTCCAGAATTGCTTCATTGGACAATGGCAGATGAACAGCCATCTGGTCACCGTCAAAGTCTGCGTTGAAAGCGGTACATGCCAGCGGGTGCAACTGTATGGCCTTACCCTCAATCATCTTGGGTTGGAATGCCTGTATACCGAGACGATGCAGTGTCGGGGCACGGTTCAGAAGTACCGGATGACCTTTCATCACATTCTCGAGAATATCCCATATAACTGGATCCTTTCGGTCAACAATCTTCTTGGCACTCTTCACCGTCTTCACTATGCCGCGCTCTATAAGTTTGCGAATGATAAACGGTTTGTACAATTCGGCAGCCATAAGCTTTGGAAGACCACACTCACCCATCTTCAATTCGGGACCTACGACAATTACAGAACGTGCACTATAATCTACGCGTTTACCCAACAAGTTCTGACGGAAACGTCCCTGCTTGCCTTTCAA
>CAMWRK010000075.1 GCA_947176655.1 uncultured Prevotellaceae bacterium
GTACAACATCGTAGACAGAGCTTTTATAGGACACTACGTAGGTAAGCTGGCTTTGGGCGGACTGACTGCCACTTTTCCTTTCATGAACCTTGGTGCGGCGTTCGGAGCCATGGTCGGCGTAGGCGCGTGTACCGTCATCAGTGTCCGCCTCGGCCAGAAAGACTATGCCACGGCACAGAACGTGCTGGGCAACGCCATCACTCTGAACATCGTTCTCGGCATTCTGTTCACGATTGTATGCTGGAGTTTTCTCGATCCCATCCTACATCTCTTCGGAGCATCGGATGCCACGTTGCCGTATGCACGCGAATATATGGAGATAATTCTCCTGTTCAATGTCATATCGCACAATTATTTCGGTCTCAATTCCATAATGAGAGCCGCCGGCCATCCTCTCAATGCAATGACACTCACCTTTGTCAGCATCGCCGTCAACGCCATGCTCGACCCGCTGTTCATCATAGTCTTCGACATGGGCATACGCGGTGCCGCAATAGCGACAATAATCTCCCAGACCATCTCGCTTACAGCAGTACTGGCACTGTTCAACCGCAAGAGCGAACTGCTGCACCTCAAACGCGGCATATACAGGCTGAGGACAAGCATCGTCAGACAGACGATAGCCATAGGCATATCTCCGTTTCTCATGAACAGCTGTGCCTGCCTCGTTGTGCTGCTCATAAACCGCAGCATGCAACAGTATGGCGGCGACGATGCACTGACAGCCTACGGGATTGTCAACAGCGTCGTTTTCGTCTTCCTCATGATAGTCATGGGGCTGAACCAGGGCATGCAGCCCATAGCCGGATACAATTGGGGAGCACACAAGAACGACAGGGTATGGCAGGTGCTTCGCTACACCATGCTCGCCGCTACGGCAGTGACGACAACGGGATTCCTCATCGGAGAACTCATTCCTGAGATACCGTCTCTCATTTTCACCACCGACGAGACCGTCATTGCCTTGGCATCCCACGGTTTCCGTCTCTGCGTCAGCGTGTTCCCTCTGGTAGGCGCACAGATGGTAATAGGCAACTTTTGTCAGAGTATAGGCCACGCAGGCAAAAGCATATTCCTCAGCATGTCTCGACAACTGATATTCCTTATCCCGGCTCTGCTTGTCATGCCAAGGTTTTTCGGACTCAACGGCGTGTGGTACAGCCTGCCTATTGCCGACAGCATCAGTTGTATTGTTGCCGCCGCCATGCTGTGGTGGGTCAGGAAACAGGCCGGCAAGAAAGACCTGTCTGCCACCAAGGCCGGCAAGGCATAGCACACACCGCAGACTATGGGCATATACATACTGGACAACTTCTGTGACTACACGACGCAGACGCTGGAGGACGACATGGCAAGGTTGCCGAAATGGAGACTGGAGCAGGCACAGAAACACAAAACTACTACAGGACGCAGGAACTGCATCCTCTCCTACCAGCTCCTGTGCCAGGCTTTGGAACGTGAGTTCGGTATCACAGTCCATCCCACCTTCACCATAGGCACTCACGGCAAACCCTCGCTGGCGGAGTTTCCTGACATCCATTTCAACATCAGCCATTGCGCCACTGCCATAGCCTGTGCCGTCTCCGCCCACCCCGTCGGCATAGACGTGGAGAGTACAAACCGGGAAATAAGCCAGCACCTTGTGGAATACGTCATGAACGAGGAAGAGCGGAAAGCCATTCTCAACGACCGTTTCGACTTCTTCCGCATCTGGACACGCAAGGAAGCCTTTGTCAAACTACATGGAACAGGACTGCAAGGCCATCTGCACGACATCCTTACGGCAGCAGACCCGGAAAGCATAGAGTTCCATACAGAAGACCACATCCGCCAAGGCTACATCTTATCGACAGCGACACAACGAATATAAATTTACCGACTAACTAAGACATGAAATTCATCAGTTGGAACGTCAACGGCCTCCGCGCCGTGGCAGGCAAGAATTTCCGCGAGGCCTTCGACAGTCTTGATGCGGACTTCTTCTGCCTTCAGGAAACCAAACTACAGGCTGGTCAGATAGACATGGAAATACCCGGCTATGACAGTTATTGGAACTACGCCGAGAAGAAAGGCTACAGCGGAACAGCCATCTTCACGCGCCACCGTCCACTGTCTGTAACATACGGCATGGGCATCGGGGAGCACGACCGCGAAGGACGTCTCATAACCTTGGAAATGAACGATTACTACCTTGTCTGCTGCTACACGCCAAACTCACAGGACGGTTTGAAACGGCTCTCCTACCGTATGCAATGGGAAACAGACCTCAGGAACTATCTGCTGACACTCGATGCCAGAAAGCCCGTCATATACTGCGGCGACCTCAACGTGGCACACAACGAGATAGACCTGAAGAACCCCAAGACAAACAGGATGAACGCAGGATTCACCGACGAGGAGCGCGCCAAGATGACGGAATTGCTGGACAGCGGTTTCACAGACACTTTCCGTTTCCTGCACCCAACCGCAGAAAACATCTATTCCTGGTGGAGCTACCGTTTCCACGCACGCGAGAAGAACACAGGATGGCGCATAGACTACTTCATCGTCTCAGACCGTCTGCGTCCTGTCATAAAATCAGCAGAAATACACACGGAAATACTCGGTAGCGACCACTGCCCTGTGGAGCTTCAGATTTCATGATCGGATATGCGGATGTTTCCAAACGAATGTCATCAACCCGTACAAACAATTATTAACCTAAACAAACAACATGAAAAAGAGCAATGTATTACTTATGGGCATTCTAATGCTCATTACACTGGCAGCGGCATCGTGCATGCAGTCGGAAGATTCACAAACAGACGACATCCTTAACCGCATTCCAGACAACGCCGACATGGTGCTCGTGGGCAACCTGAACACAATCATCGAAGCTGCCGGCGGCTCCGCCAAAAACGGGCAGATAACGCTTCCTTCCTACATAAGCGAAACTCTATCCGAAGCACAGCTGGCGGAATGGGAAGAGACAAAGAAAATCATTAACGACTCCGGCGCAGACACAGACGTATGTGCCGTCATGGTATACTACGAAAAGGATACAGAGGAGTATCCCGTCATCATTTTCCATCTGTCGGACAAGGACAAGTTTCTGAAGTTCATTGAAAGCAATGGCTACCAGGAGAGTTACAACGAAAACGGAACGGTAATATACAACGGGGAGGAAACGGAAATAGAAACCGAGTACGGTACATCAACCCAATACAACTGCATCGGCGTAAACGATGCATACGCATATTATGTCCCTCAGATAGCCGAAGGCATGTATGACCCATACATGTCACTTGACTACATCATTGGGCGTGCATCAGAATCACCCTACTCCAAAAACGCCTTTGCAAGTTACCTGACATCCGGGAATGCAATGAGTGCGGCCATCAGGACACCTGTCGAAATGTCCCGAACAATTATGGCAGGCGGAATGCCGCTACCGCTAAAAAATATGCCGGAAGGTGTAATATGCATGGCGGGCAACATTGAAAAGGAGAAAATGACCGTGAAGGTAAAGTATTGTGACAATGAAGGCAAACCGCTGAACGCATTCGGCGACTGCACGGCCATGGCAGACACCAAAGCCAGGATCAACGCCGATGCCCTCACCTATCTTGGAGAGAACGAATGCCTCGTTGAAGCCATCAGCCTCAAGAGCGTGGACTGGGACAAGTGTCTTCAGCTCGCATCCAAGAATATGTCGAGAAACGAGAGAGCAACATTGCCGATCATTAGACAATACCTTGAGAAGATTGACGGAACGGTAGCCATTGGCATGGGACTGAACAGTGGACTCTGCACAATAGAGGAATTCTGCACCACCCTTCTGACAAATGCTTCCTTCACGTTCGTCGTAGAAACAAAGAACGGAGAAGCCCAGAAACTTATGGCCGACGCGCAAAACGCTCTGGAAAGCTTCGGAATGCAATACGAAAAGACACCGGACGGCATTTCCATGGCCATCCCCGGCATGGCGGGCACAATTGCACTTGAAGCACACGGCGACATCATCGTCCTGGCCAACCACAAGATTGACAAGAGCAGCAGGCAGCCTGCGACCAAAACTTTCGACTTCGGCAAACACCAGGCTGCCATGGTGCTCTGTCTTGACAATGCCAGCACACTGATGAACGACCTGAAGATGAAGAACGACGTACTGCTGTCTGTCTGTTCCAATGCCGAAGAGTGCGAGGTCATAATGGAACTGCAAATCAAAGGCGGCAAGTCCGACGGCATCATTGCCAACGCTGTTGACATAGCCAAGACTGTGGCAGAATCTCTGGAGCAGTCCAACGCATTCCGACTGGTGCAGTAAGAAACTGTAGGAACATGATTCATTCGATAGAACTCAGACATCTACTCCCCATCGTATTCAAAGGGATGGAGGACAGCGAGAGAATACGCACTTCCCAAATCTGGGAAGTGCCTTCTTTTGTCTTCGCGAAAGGGTGCCGCATTTGCATCCATGCAGAATCAGGATGTGGCAAGTCATCGCTGCTGAGCTTCATATATGGCAACAGGAGCGACTATTCCGGAAAGATACTGTTCAACGGGAAAGACACGAAGAAGTTCAGGGTGCAGCAGTGGTGCGATGTGCGTACCAAGAGCATAGCACTGCTTCCTCAGGAAATGAGACTGTTTCCCGAACTGACCGTAATGCAGAACATCAGACTGAAAAACGACATTACCGGGCACAAGTCGGAGGAGGAGATACTGGAACTTCTCGAACGCATGGGAATAAAGGACAAGAAAGAAGAGGCGGCAGGGCGGCTGAGCATAGGACAACAACAGCGTGCGGCATTGGTACGCGCCGTATGCCAGCCCTTTGACTTCATCTTCCTGGACGAGCCAGTCAGCCATCTTGACGAGAAAAACAACCGCATCGCCGCCAAAATCATCGAAGAAGAGGCCGACATGCAGTCGGCTGGAATTGTCTCAACATCCGTGGGCAACAACCTCTTGCTGCACGGCTCCAAATACATAATGCTGTGAACAGTCGGTTTCATTCTGACAAGAACATCTGGTCGCTGCTGAAGCGCAATGTATCGAAAGGACAGCTGATGGGCTACGTGCTCTCCAATGCCCTCGGACTTACCGTTGTGCTGACAGGCATGATGTTCTATCTTGACAGTAGTCATTCAAGCGACAAAAATGACAGTTTCTTCTCGAAGGACTATGTCGTTGTATCAAAAAAAGTGAATGGCGTAGGCTTCAGCCCTGTTTCATTCGGCAAGGATGAGATAGATAGACTGGAGCAACAGCCGTGGGTCAAGAGAACTGGCCGTTTCACATCTTCACGCTTTGCCGTAAACGGAGCCGTCGACATCGGAGGACGTGGACTGTCCACATACATGTTCTTCGAATCCGTGCCTGACGATTTCTTCGACATCAAGCCGCGGGACTGGAAATTCGATCCTGCCGAACGGTTTGTCCCGATAATACTGTGCAAGGACTACATGGCACTGTACAACTTCGGTTTTGCCGCTCCTCAGGGCTTGCCGCAGATAAGCGAGGAATTGGCCTGTGCCATACCTATCAAGCTACGGGTCAGCGGTAACAATATGATGAGCGAAACCTTCGATGCTGCTATCGTAGGATTCTCGTCAAGGCTGAACACGATAGCCGTGCCGCAGGATTTCATGGACTGGGCCAACGAACGCTACGCTCCAGGTGCCGAGACCAATCCGTCAAGGCTCATCGTGGAAATTGACCGCCTTGCCGCAGCCGACATGAGCAAGTATCTGGACAAAGAAAACATGGAAATAGGGGGCGACATGTCCGGTGATGGCAACATATCCAAGTTTCTCAGTACGGCCTCGGCAGTGGTGACGGCAAACGGCATTATCATCTGTGCCCTGGCCATATTCATACTTGTACTCAGCATATTCCTGCTACTGCAGAAAAGCAGGCAGAAGCTACATCATCTGATGCTTCTCGGATATACACCGGCAGAAGTCGGAGCGTATTACGAACGTCTTGTCGTGACTGCGAATACCATTGTCACCCTTGCCGCTACAACAGCAACACTCCTGCTCAGGCAGACATGGGAAACTCCGCTGAAAGAAATCGGGCTGGGAGAAGCCTCCGTCATACCAATGCTTGCATGCTCAATGCTCTATCTGTTGGCCGTTACTGCCGTAAACATCCGAATCATAAGACACCACATGACGTTGATATGGAATAACGGATAGCACTCCGGCAACAACCCCCTATCAGGAGACTAATACACAAGAAAGAGGCAGCCTGGCAATGTTTTTATCCTGCCAGGCTGCCTCTTTCTTGAATTTTTACCTTACTTCAGCGCCACTTTCTTGCCGTCAACGATATATACTCCGGCAGGCAGACCCTCTACGGTAGTGCCGAGATACTGACCTGACAGCGTGTATACACCTACACGACCGGCAGCCACTGGTTCGTCCTGTCCAAGTTCGTCTATGCCAGTCAGGGTCTCGTCATTCTGCTTGTTGCCAAAATACAGGGAGAAGACACCCTTTGACAATGCCCAGGCATCACCTTCGGGACCGAAGCCGCTGCGCACACCTGTGTTGCCGTTGCCTGTTCGGTCTACGACATCACCGCTGGTCTGGTTGAAGTCATAGTACACGAGCAACTTGTTGGACGTCACGTAGTCTTCAGGGTTGTCCATGTGCTGGTTGCAGGTATTCTGTACTGTTGAATAGTCGGAGTTCCAAATACGGAACTCATCTATACCGCCGTTCATGGGATAGCCTTCAACACCAAGCACTATGGCATCCATACCCTTGATGGCATTTCTGTTCATACCAGTACCTATATAAGCATATCTCACGCCGTTGCGGTAGAAGTATATGGCACCGGTGACGGTACGCCTGATAGCATAGTGGTTCCATGTGCCGGCCTCGACGAAGCCCTTGCCGGAATTTGCCGTTGTTCCATTTACAGTGACTGTCATGGCACCGGAACTGTTTACTGTGATTAGCAGTGTGTTCTCGCTGTCGCCTATGCCCCAGCAGCTTGCACTCAGCGAGGTGGGGTTAGCCCAGAACTCCATTGTAAAGGCAAGGAGATTGACAGACATCGGCACTGTCAGCTTGGCACCGCTCTGTGAGAAGAACAGGCCGTTCTTGGAGTCGTCGTTGGTGACGATCAGAGCCTTCTCCTTGGTGATGGAACTGCTACCCATGAAGTTGCTGGCCTTCATCCACACATCGTACTTGCCAGAATACTTGGGTGTCCACGGCTGGTTCTTGCGTCCTTCGGTGATGGTTACTCTCTGAGCGTCACCGTTCAGGAGCCATTCGAAGTCCGTTGCGCCGTAACGTGCCTTACTGTTAAGCATGACAGGCGTGCCCTTGAGAACGACAGTCTCGCTCAGATCGAAGTCGGCCACCGGAGCCACATTTGTGACATGGACGGTCTGTGTGCTTTCGGCAGTACGTCCGTCGGCAGAGATAATCTTCAAAGTCACCTTGTAGTCGCCGCCTTCAGAATATGTGGCACCGGCCTTTGCACCGTAGCATGTCTCCACCTCGGCACCCGGCATGCTCCATTCATAGCTGCAAGCATCGGCAAAGTTGTTTACACGCAGACTCAGATGTTCGCTGCAAGGCAGTGACTCCGCGCTCATGGTGAACGAGGCATCC
This sequence comes from uncultured Prevotellaceae bacterium, assembly GCA_947176655.1. GTDB lineage: Bacteria > Bacteroidota > Bacteroidia > Bacteroidales > Bacteroidaceae > Physcousia. Next base: position 7,614 of record CAMWRK010000075.1, read on the forward strand.
AGTGCCGGAGCGGCCTTGACCTCAACCTGTATCTCGCTGCTGTATTCCTTGCCTGAATAGTCACTGCCGTACACTGTCACGGTGTGCGTGCCCGGCTCCCCAAATGTCACTGTAGGCGACAGAAGGGCTTTAGCATCAATGCCACATGAAGGTATTGTCCACCACACCTTATTTATAGCTTCGCTGCGTGTAGCAGTCAAGGCTACAGGAACACCGGCATAAACCTCTCCCGGAGCGTCGATCTCGATGGTAGCCTTAAGGCCTGTATTGACCAGGCTGGGTGAAGACGAAGTGACAGCAGGATCGACAGACGCACTGATGGGGGCATGGTTGCTTCCGGCGCAGTCACGCAAGTAGTACTTGCCGTCGTCGCCCAGGAATGTATCGCCCTTGTAGTAAGCCAACAGTCCCTCTGGCAGCACGTCACCATAGAACTCCTGACGGCGATATAACAAGGAACCGCCCTTTATCTGTGCATCGGTACGTGCATGATCCCAGATACGGATTTCGTCATATTTGGCATTCTGCCATGAGTTGCTGGGTGAATCTTTGAAAACAAGGTCGCCGAAGCCGCCCAGACCGCTGTATGTGCTGCTTGTAAAGCTGCCTATGGACGTACCGTTCTTGTACAAGGTCATCTTGTTGTTCTTCACAACGATTGCCACATGCTGCCACGTGTTCAAAGAGAACTTCTGCGAACCGTTCATACGGTTACCGCCTGAAGTGTTCCAGCCACATGTAAAGGTGCCGTCTGAGTTGAAATGGTGCATGTATGTTCCCCAGCCCGGACCTGCGGCATTGTTCCAGTTGGCAAACGCCGTGGGATAGATGTAGAACTCTATGGTGCACTCGTTGTAGTGGTTGCCGAAGATATTGGGAATGGTGAAACCTGTCTGTTCGAATGCTGCTGACTGATTGTTCCGGACAACTGCAGTGCGGCAGCTGGTCTTGGCACTCGCTGTTCCGTCTGCGTATACCGCTGCTACGGAATACTCCAGTCCGCCTTCCGCGTTGTATGTCATTTCCTTGGTATTGCCGAGGAGGACATCATCCTTATATACGTTATACGATGCCACCTCATGGCTGCTCCTTGTAGGTGCGCTCCATGACAGAGTGCCGTCGGCATACATCAGGTTGTTAACGGGTTCGTATCCGTTGCCGTACACGATAGTCGACAGGATGAGACGCTTGCCGTCGGTGGTTATCTCGAATTTCTCGCCACCCAGGTCAAACGGGGTCTCTATGCCTTCCAGATCGCGTTCCAGGTCGACTATGCTGGCATCATACACATTGCCGGTACCGGCATTGGTATCCTTCTTGCGGTTTATGATGAAGAAGTACTTCAACGGTTTGTTGGTATCGAAACCTGCACTCAGGTCTGTCAGGTCGTAGCAGAACTCCATAGGTTCGTGGTGCAGGACAGTACCCCACTTGCCCAACATTGGCATTGCCGGCGCAGGATCTGTATTTCCGTAGTTTCCGTCGCCGCCATAGCGGAAATGGTGCATGTCGGTCACGCCGTCCGGTTCCGTAGCATTCAGATCTGTACTGATGCCTGCCTGCAACAACAGTTCGCTTCGGTGCGTGTAGTCCATCTTCAGTTTGATGACGCGCAGGGGGCGGAAGTTCTTACGTGCATGGTAAAGTTCGCCGCTCCAGTATCCGGCGGTCATTTCTCCGGTCTCCTGATTGCTGACAGGACCTGCATACTTGTATGGGCCC
>CAMWRK010000076.1 GCA_947176655.1 uncultured Prevotellaceae bacterium
GCGCAAATCCAAGGGACAACTGTTTCCGCTCGGATGGTGGCACATGTTGAAGGCTCTGATGCTGAAACACGAAGATACAGCCAATCTGATGCTTATTGCCGTCAGACCGGACATGCAGGGACTGGGCGTGAATGCATTGATATTCGATGACCTGATTCCCATTTACAATGCCAAGGGGTATAGGTATGCCGAAACCGGGCCTCAGTTGGAAGATAACATCAAGGAACTGTCACAGTGGAAGCCGATGAACCCGGAAACGTTGAAGCGCAGACGATGTTATGCAATGAAGATTCCTGAATAGAAGTATGTGAAGCAGAATACAGACCGACTGACAAAATAAGATTAAGGAACAGTAACTTGACAATTATGGAACATAGAGTAGTAATTACAGGTATGGGCATCTGGTCCTGTCTCGGACAGACGTTGGATGAGGTGTGCAAGAATCTGTATGACGGCAAGAGCGGCATCATCTTCTCCCAGGAGAGAAAGGACATGGGATTCCGCAGCGGTTTGTGCGCAGATGTGCCAAAGCCGGATCTCAAGAAACTTGTTAGTCGAAGCATGCGTCAGTTCATGCCGGAGGAAGCACAATATGCTTACATGGCAACAAAGAGCGCGCTGGAGCATGCACATCTGAATCAGGATTATATTGATACTCACGAAATTGGAATTATCTACGGTAATGACAGTGTTGCCGAAGCTACGATGGTGGCTCTTGACCGTTTTCGGGAGTTCAAAGATACGAGTGCATGCGGTAGCGGTGCCATTTTCCAGAGCATGAACAGTACTGTCACTATGAACCTGGCATGTCTGTTCCGTCTGCGCGGCATCAATCTCACCAGTAGTGCGGCATGTGCCAGTTCTTCATTGGCCATAGGCAATGCCTATTTGTTAATAAAGAATGGTTTGTCCGAATGTATCATCACAGGTGGAGCGCAGGAGGCCAATATGTATTGTGTGGCCAGTTTTGACGGAATCCAGGCTTTTTCCACGCGTGAGGACGATCCGGCCAAGGCTTGTCGTCCGTTTGACAAGAATCGTGACGGTCTGGTGCCAGGTGGAGGTGCGGCAACGGTCATTCTGGAGAGCTATGAGCATGCCATAAAGCGAGGTGCCCCAATTCTGGCAGAAATTGTAGGCTGGGGATTCAGTGGCAACGGCGATCATATCTCCACACCCAATGTCGACGGTCCGGCACGTTCTTTGGAACTGGCCTTGCACAATGGCGGTGTCAGTCCTGAGCGAATAGGATACCTCAATGCTCATGCAACCAGTACGCATGCCGGTGACGGGCGTGAGGCAATGGCCATCAAGCAGATATTCGGTGACTATGCCGTTCCTGTTACGTCCACCAAGTCTCAGACCGGACATGAGATGTGGGCTGCCGGCGCTGCTGAGTGTATATACAGTATGCTGATGATGAAGAACGGTTTTATCGCTGGCAATATCAATTTCGAGGAGCCGGACGAAGAGACCGCTTGTATAAATGTCATTCCGGAAACAGTAGAGAGGCATTTTGACATGTTCATGAGCAATAGTTTCGGTTTCGGAGGAACCAATAGCACCATTATCGTGAAGAATCTTTAATTATTAACCCTATAACCAATTCTGATTGATTATGACAAGAGAAGAAATCATTGAGAAAGTATCAAATACACTTTCCGAGGAATTCGAGGTGGAGCAGGAGCTTATTACTCCGGAAGCAGTGATTTATGACACCTTGCAGTTGGACAGTCTGAGCCTGGTGGATCTGGTGGCTGTTGTTCAGTACACATTCAAGGTCAAGATACCTGTTGCAGATCTGCCAAGCGTCAAGACATTCAATGACCTGTATGACTACATCGAGAGCCATCAGTAGTATAGAGAAGCTTATACCGCAGCGCTCGCCCATCATGATGGTGGACGAGTTGCTGCGTGTAGACGGTTATGAGTGTACGTGTCGCCTGACCGTAAGGGATGACATTTTTTTCATTGAGGAAGACGGACGTATGGCTGAGCCGGGAGTTATAGAGCATATTGCTCAGAGCGCATCGGCGTTTGCCGGATACATGGCAATTGCCGAGGGGGCTGTTGAGCCTCCTGTCGGCTATATAGGCGAGGTCAGGAATTTTCGGCTCTTTAACCGGCCACGCATTGGCGATGTCCTTACTACGGTCATTAGCATGGGGCCGACTGTCGCCGGTGTGACTATCATTAACGGAGTTGTAAGTGTCGGAGACGAGAAAATCGCGGAGACTCAGATGAAGATATTTGTTCCCGAAGACTGAGACCTCATACATAAAATGATATATGTTATTGCATTGTCGGTGGCGGATTGATATAATTGCTGCAGGCGGTGCTGATATTGTAATAGAGCAATGCTGTTGGAAAATAGATATTTCAGTGTATTGTCGGAAAAGCGCGGAGAAGGATTGAGTGCCGTATACCGGTTGGCCATATTGCCTGAATGCAACGTTTATGAGGGACATTTTCCAGGTAATCCGGTTTGTCCAGGTGTATGCAATATCGAGACCATTAAGGAATGTGCCATTCTTTTATGCGGAGAGCAGTTGCGCTATTCTTCTATAAAACAGTGCCGTATGACAGCATTGGCGACCCCTTCCGCCTGCCCTGAGATAGAGTTGCAGGTGAGTATGACACCTTGTGGCAAAGGGTATACGGTGCAGGCCACAATAGCAGATGAAAACCGGACTTATATGGTATTGAAAGGTCAATTTGACAAGTCATGATATTCGTGGATTCTGATGGCAAAATCCGATATTGTTATAATAGGTAGCGGACTTGGCGGTCTGGAGGTCGCTTTGACTATGGCAAAAGCTGGCCGGCATGTCATTGTACTGGAACGGCAACATCAGCCAGGGGGCTGTATGCAGAGCTATCGCAGAGGCAGGCTAAGTCTTGATACCGGGCTGCATTATGTCGGAGGTCTGGAGGACGACGGTCAGTTGCAAGATGCTTTTTTAAGTTTGGGGCTCATGGAACTGCCATGGATGCGGATGGACGGCTCTTGTTTTGAGGAGATACACATAGGCGGACGTGTATTCAGATGGCCGCAGGGAATAAGGGAGTTTATCAATGCGATGAAAGAATACTTCCCACATGAACATAAGGGGCTGGACATGTACGGGGATCTTCTTGCAAGCACAGACGAGCTTTGGATGCAGAGAACCAATGCTTGGGATTATCTTACTTCCATCATATCCGATTCGTTGCTTATACAGGTGCTGTCTGCTCCTGCCATGTGTAAGATGGAACTGACCAAGGAGACTCTGCCATTGTTTACGTTTGTCCACGGCACAACACCGTTTATACAGAGCAGTTGGAGGCTGGCAGGCGATGGCAATATGCTTGTCAATCGTCTGGTGGAGCAGATACGTGATTTGGGAGGTGAGGTGCTGACAGACAAGGAAGTCGTATTGTTACAGGAAGGGAATTCCGGAATAACAAGTGCTGTGTGTGCCGACGGCTCCATATACGAGGCAGGACTTTTCGTCAGCGACGCCCATCCGTCGGTGACTTGTTCACTGGTAGGAGAAAGTGCATTGATGAAGAGGATTTTCCGTCGCCGTATGTCGACCCAGCCTAATACTTCAGGTATCTTTACCCTGCACCTTCAATTGCGAAGCGGTTCTCTCACATATTTTAATCACAACAAAGTGGTTCTTGCAGGTGACAATTGTTGGAATGCTGCTGTAGCAGGAGACCTGGCAGTAAACGGAATCATGATAAGTGCCCGTGTGCCGTCAAAGGGTGAGCATGTGGTAAATGTCGACATACTCACACCAATGCATTGGGAGGTTGTTGCCGATTATGCCGGCAGTAAATTGTTTCATCGTCCCAAAGCATATCGGGAAACGAAATCGGAGGTTGCACGTAGGTGTCTTGCACTTGCCGAGACAGCTATTCCAGGAATAGGAGATATGGTTGTAAAAAGTTGGACCAGCACTCCGCTGACTTACTGCGACTATAATCATACGCCAGAAGGCAGTGCATTCGGTTTTCGCAAGGACTATGCCAGTCCCATGATGACAATAGTCTCACCCAGAACGCAGATTCCTAACCTGATGATGACAGGACAGAGCCTGATGCTGCACGGACTGCACGGAGTGACTATGACAGCAGCATATACATGCCAGGAAATAAACAAGTATATTATCTCAGAATAGTACAATAGGATTATGTTAAAGCGCAACATCATATTCATTATATTAATGTTCATGCTCATACCGGCTTATGCTCAGTATCTAACCGGCAAGGTTATTGCCGAGGATGACGGTATGCCTCTCGTAGGAGTAACGGTATGGTATAAGGAAAATCCGGCGGCTAAGGTAAGGGTGGGCGAAAACGGCCAGTACAGAATACGTTTCCGCAAGGGTACGCTTGTGTTTCATTGTTTCGGTTTTGAGGATTATAAGGTAGAGGTTACACGTAACCGTCCTGTCAATGTCAGTATGAAGCCCTCTTCGTCCATGATGTCTGAGGTAAAGATAAAGGCAGAGAAGAGGAAATATACGCGCAAGAACAATCCTGCCGTGGAACTGATGCAGAAGGTAATCACGGCCAAGAAATCAAGGGATATGCGTTCAAATGACTATGTCACGTACCGTAAATATGCAAGAACCATGCTTGCATTGAACGATTTCACGGTGGAGACATTGCAGGAAAACGAAAGTCTTAAGAAAAAGTCGTTCCTGACGAATTATGCGGAGTTGTGTCCGGAGACGGGAAAGACCATCGTTCCAATTTCCATAGAGGAGAAGAATACGACGGAACTTTATCGCAAATCGGACGATAAGAGCAAGAGTGTAGTACACGGACATCATGCCGAAAGTTTGCTAGATGTGCTTGCTGCCGGCGAATTATTGGAGACAAAGTTTAAGGGCAATCTCAGGGACGTGGACATATATAAGGACGAGATGATACTGTTGGAACATAATTTTATCAGTCCTATAGGTGGGAATCCGGCCATACGCTTCTATCACTATTCCATAGAGGACAGTATTGTTCTGGACGGCGAAAAGTGTATCAAGGTGGCGTTCACGCCAGCCAATCCGCAGGACTTCGGTTTCAGCGGGCACCTGTACATACTTGCCGACAGCACATACCGTGTGCGACGTGCCAAATTCGGCGTACCTGTTGCCAGCGGCATCAACTTTATCGAGACTATGGATGTAGATCAGGAATATGTCTCCTTGCCATCCGGAGAACAGATTTGCAGTAAGAACAGAATGATGATGCAGTTGAAACTGACTTCGTATTTAAGCAGGATATTTGTTGATTACAATGTCAGTTACAGCGACTGGTCGGTTGAGCCGATTCCGGATGCCGAGATAGATTTTATGGGTGAGGAACGATATGATAAGGATGCCAAGTCGCGCAAGAATGACTATTGGGTACAGAATCGTCCAGACACACTGTCCTATGCTCAAGCTAACGTTGCGGAGATGAAACGCCGTTTTGTGGATCAGCCTGCTATCAAGGCAATGATCTACGGCATGCGCATCATTCTGGATAATTATTTGGAAACTAGTACGAATCCAAACAAGCCAAGTAAGGTTGTCATCGGCCCGTTTTTTTCCATGGTAGGACATAACTGGGCGGAGGGTTTTCATGTGCGCCTTGGTGCTCAGACTACCGGTGCTTTCAATAAGCACTGGTTTATGTCCGGGTGGGTGAAGTATGGTTTCAAGGATCGTCGTCTGAAGGGATTCCTGGAACTGGCATATTCGTTCAATGAAAAGGAAAAGGAACTGATTGCTTATCCTATACGTACGTTGTCGCTGTCGTATGCCAACGATATACAGAGCCCCGCCGACAAGTATCTTCAGTTTGACAAGGATAACGCTTTCATGTCCATAACATGGAATTCCACGCATTTGCAGTCATACTATGAGCGTTTCAAACTGAAGTATGACTGGGAATTTAATAATGGTTTGCGGCTGAATGCTGCTTTCGTGCGGGAAAGCAATCGGGGAACAGGCGACTTGTATTTCAATACAGTCCGGGAGTGGGATGATGCAAAGAGGATTCAGAACGATGTACGGAAGAACATGAATACCTATGTTCCTCTGGACGAAATGCTCCTTTCCAATAAGATATGCTATACGGAGGTTCAGCTTGGCGCCGAGTATCAACCAGGTGTGAAATACCTGAATACCAAGACCAAACGTTTCCTGGCAAATCGTGAAGCCCCGATTTATGGCATACAGCATACATTCGGAATAAAAGGTTTCCTCGGAGGAGATTACAATTACAACTATACGGAGTTTACTCTCAAGAAACGTTTCTGGCTCAAGTCATGGGGCAGCATAGATGCCTTTCATTGCGCGTCCTTCCAGTGGAATACCGTACCTTATCAGTTGCTGTGCGTGCCAAGGGCCAACCTTAGCTACATACGTTGCGACAACACTTTCTCTCTGGTGCGCAATCTGGAGTTTCTGAACGACCGCACATTCATGATGATGTATCGCTGGGATTTGAACGGCAAACTGTTAAACCGCATACCGCTTATAAAGAAATTGAAATGGCGTGAGACGCTGGGCTTCAATATGATGTGGGGATATCTGACGGACAAGAACAACCCTAACCGCTTCAACGATGCCGTGCGTTATCCCGATATTGAATCCAAGATGGCAGACCCGGGATATGATTTCCTATACAACATGCCAGGCGAATGGATCGCCAATGCGGACGGGACAAAGAGTTATGTGACACTGATGCAGCCGATGAACAGTTGGAAACCATATTTGGAGATTAACGTTGGCATACATAATGTACTCAAATTCTTTAGTATAGACTATTATCATCGTCTTACATACAACCGTGCTGACACCCAGACATGGGGCTTGCGCTTTGAATTCGAGGCATCTTTCTAAAACGAAGAAGCAATATAACTACTTAAGTATATAATATGAAGTACGCACTTGTAACCGGTGGCAGCCGTGGAATAGGCCGTGCCGTATGTGTGAAGTTGGCCTCTATGGGTTATAATGTCCTCATCAACTATGCCGGTAATACTGTCGCTGCAGAAGAGACGCTGTCTTTGGTTCGCGAGGCAGGTACTGATGGTGAACTGATGAGGTTCGATGTCAGCAATGCCGATGAAACACGCGAGGCTATAGAGGCTTGGCAGAATGCTCACAGAGACAGCGACGAATACATTGAGGTTCTTGTCAACAATGCAGGTATACGCAAGGATAATATTCTCGGTCTGATGCCGCATGAGGATTGGATCAGTGTATTGAGTGTTACGCTCAATGGTTTTTACAATGTTACCCAGCCACTGCTTATGTCAATGCAGTATCACAAGTTCGGACGCATTATAAACATGGCCAGTGTCAGTGGCATAATGGGTATGCAGGGACAGACGAATTACTCGGCAGCCAAGGGTGGACTTATTGCTGCAACCAAAGCATTGGCCAAAGAGGTGGCAAGAAAGAATATTACCTGTAATGCCATAGCTCCAGGCTTCATTAAGACGGATATGGTGGAGGGGCTGGATGAGGCTGCACTCAAAAAGACAATTCCAGCCAACCGTTTCGGCACGCCTGAGGAGATAGCGGAGTGTGTGGCCTTTCTGTGCACTCCTCAGGCCGGATATATAACCGGAAATGTCATATCTATTAATGGTGGCTTGTATACATGAACCTCCAGTGATTTTGTATTCAGAAAATAAGTGACGTGGAGTTGACAGATGTATGCCGTGTTCCGGTAAAGTTCAGCGAGGTGGATTCCATGCGTGTTGTCTGGCACGGTAATTATGTGATGTATTTTGAGGATGGCCGCGAGTCCTTTGGCCGTCACTATCCAGGAATGGGCTATGAAGTCATGCAGGAGCGTGGCATTTATGCTCCTATCTACGATGTCCATACCAGACACTATGCCTCTCTGCGTATGGGTGATGTGGCTGTAATCCACACAACTTTCGTGCCACGTCGAGGTGCCAGATTGGACTATAAGTACCGCATCTACCGCGAAAGTGACGGAGTTCTTTGTTGCGAGGGCGAGACAACACAACTGTTTGTCGAACCAGGTGGAACCCTGATGCTTCAGTTCCCTGATTTTGTACAGGAATGGATGGATAGGTGGCTTGTACAGTCATGACAGTTATGCCACATACAAATTATTCCCCCGAAGGTGATATTGGTTCACACTTTCGGAGGAATATGTATTACTGCTGTCCTTCGTTATGGATGACGCAGTAGCATGTGTGGGTTATGAATTCATGGAGATGAGGAATTCCTCGTTGCTGACAGTTCGTTCTATTCTGGTTTTCACCTCTGTCATTGCCTCTATGGCATTCATGTCAGCTAGGAACTTGCGTAGAATCCACATACGATCCAGTGTCATTTTGTCCTGCAACAGGTCATCGCGTCTGGTGCTGGACTGTACGATGTTTACGGCGGGGAAAATGCGTTTGTTGGCTAGGATGCGGTCAAGTTGCAGTTCCATGTTGCCTGTACCCTTGAATTCCTCAAAGATAACCTCATCCATCTTGCTGCCGGTGTCTGTGAGGGCTGTGGCTATGATGGTAAGCGATCCTCCGCCTTCGATGTTGCGTGCTGCACCGAAAAAACGTTTTGGCTTGTGCATGGCATTGGCATCTACACCACCTGTCAGCACCTTGCCGCTGGCCGGGGTTACTGTGTTGTAGGCGCGTGCCAGTCTGGTGATGCTGTCAAGGAATATGACAACATCATGTCCGCATTCCACCATACGTTTGGCTTTTTCCAGAACAATGCCGGCTATACGCACGTGACGTTCTGCCGGTTCGTCGAAAGTGGAGGCTATGACCTCGGCTTTTACAGTGCGCGCCATGTCTGTAACCTCCTCCGGGCGCTCGTCGATTAGCAGCATCATTAGGTAGGCCTCAGGATGGTTTCTTGCTATGGCATTGGCAATTTCTTTCATCAGGATAGTCTTACCTGTTTTGGGCTGTGCCACTATAAGTGCACGCTGCCCTTTGCCAATTGGAGCGAAAAGGTCAACTATACGCACGGAAAGTGTATCGTTGTGACCGCTACACAAATTGAACTTTTCATCTGGAAATAGCGGTGTAAGATTCTCGAACGGAGAACGATCTCTAATGACACGAGGGTCGCACCCGTTGATGCTTAGGATTTTACCCATGGTGTAGTACTTCTCTCCACGTGAGGGCATGTTTATGGTACCACGAACTACGTCGCCGGTTTTCAGACCGTAACTTTTGATTTGCTGATAAGTAATCTGAATGTCATCGGGGGAGGGCATGTAATTAAAATCGGATGAACGTAGAAAGCCGTTAG
>CAMWRK010000077.1 GCA_947176655.1 uncultured Prevotellaceae bacterium
ATTCATGCCTGCCCTTTTCGGCTATCAGATATGACAGGATTCTCAAATGCGCATACGAGATAAGTTAAACAACAAAAACAAACAATTCAAAAAACAGATGATCAAACTCAAGAAAGTCACAAAAGCAGTCAGGAAGTTAATCACTTCTCCACGCACGCAGATGTTCGCGCTCATGGCCATCGTCTGCTCCGGCTTATGCTTCGCCCAGAACACTGCCGGCAACTATGAGGCCGGCACAGCGGCTCTCACTACTGTCACGGAAGAAATCGCCAAGTATGTCCCCATCGTCGTCAAGCTCTGCTACGCCATCGCAGGTGTGGTTGCAGTTGTAGGTGCCATCAGTGTCTACATCGCCATGAACAACGAGGAGCAGGATGTCAAGAAGAAGATCATGATGGTCGTCGGCGCCTGCATCTTCCTCATTGCAGCAGCCCAGGCTTTGCCTATGTTCTTCGGAATTTCCTGACCCGTCATGGCAGCTGTAGAAGAAAAGGAATACATAACCTACCCTGTATTCAAGGGGTTGCAGAAACCCCTTGAGTTCATGGGTATTCAGGGGCGCTACATCTACTGGGCTGCCGCCGCTGCCGGAGGAGCCATCATCGGTTTTATCCTCGGTTACTGCCTTGTCGGGTTCGTGACCGGACTTATAACCCTTGTCGGCTCCCTCGGCATTGGAGCGGCACTGATAATGGTGAAGCAAAAGAAGGGGCTTCACACAAAGAAAGAGTATAAAGGAGTCTTTGTATATGCGTGTTCAAAAAGGATTTAGATTAAAACCAATTATTTTTCTATCCATTATGGCGATGCTATTCTGTTCATGTGCCGGAAAAAATGGACAGGATAATGCTTTGGCAGCCCACAACACAGTGGAGAGAGTCAGGGATGAATGGTCAAAGGTAGAAAAGCCATTGACAATTACGGTTATTGACCGTGATAAGGAAGAACTTGAAGCCATAGGATCAATTGGAGTTTTCCTTTCAGACAATCCTGAAGAAACTGTACGCGAGTTTCGTTTCGACGGCGAAACATTCAGGGCTTTAAATGACGTGAATGTTGACAGCACGGTGATTCCCGTTGTCATCTATCCTTATCGTCCGGGGCTTCATCCAAAAGACAGTATAGATACGGACTCTGAAATCGGAGCAATGTTCTTCGGTATTTACAATTCCACATCCCAAACATCGGATAACATCAATGTAAAAATGAAACTCAAAGAAATCACAGCCCTTTTGAGGCTGAAAATAAAAAGCGACAGTATCACCGATGTCCTTGAAGGAATAGATGTGAACTGTGAGAGAGGCATAGCAGCCAGTCACTTGCGTCCTTTCAACGGGGAGTGGATTGAGACAAGGGCAACCCGTAGTCTACGGACTGTCCTAACCAACTGCATGGTTAACAACGGACGACATCATGATTTTCATATGATACCTACCGAAGAAGCAGGAGAGGTTATCATCGGAGTGAAAGTAAACGGACGATACCTTTCAGTCGGTACAACACTACCACCCATGCGAGCCGGAAGCATCACCGAACTTGGGCTTACAATCTCCAACAACAAGTTGAACTTAGGAAGCAGCTGGGTAGATACCAGGCATCCGTTCAAAAAACCTGTGGCAATGGCAAATGCTGAAATACTACCGCTTCAGTATCTAAAGACTGACGGAACAATCACCGAAACATACGATGCGAATTGTATGGCTGTTGTCATTGACACAGACGGAAAACACGGCAAGGCTGTTGCACTCACCGATACCCCGGGCGGTATGATGTTCAAAGGTTCGGATTTCTCTACGGGGGTATCCTTTCAGACAGTTGACGGACAGTTCAGTGAGGGTTGCTTCGCTCCGGGGACAATGCAAGGTAGTGAGAGTGAGAATAATATAGCGTTCAATCCAAATGTCAGATATTCATCCAAATGTGCTTTAGTACACCGTAATGGAGGAATACTGACCGGGAATATCGTCGCCAACTGTAATCTCGAAGTTCTTGAAATGTTTACCACCGAAGCCAAGTTGGGAACGGCATACATCCCGACGGTATATGAACTGGCGTGGCTCTCCTTTTTCCTTGAGAAGAACAAAGACTTACTTCCTGCCGGGTTTAAGATGCCGGATGGCTTCTATACAACCTGTTGCGAGTCAGGTAGTGATACATTCTATTCAGTTGATATTGCTGATAAGAAGATATCGGCTCATAACTCCAAGCAATACCCTAACACCAACCTCCGATTATTTTATCTTTTCTGATGATCTGGTATGTTATCATAGCATTTGCTGCGATACTTGTCGGAATGGCAGTGTCCGTCAGCGTATTCGGCACCGGTGGCAAGAGAAAGAAAGTCTTTCAGGATATCTATTTCTCTGTCGAGGATTGTGACGGCATAGGCGTCATCTACACCAAGACAGGAGAGTATTCCGCAGTCCTGACTTTCGAGAACCCTGTGCAGAAACACTCTGCAAACGTGGATTCCTACTACGATTTCAGCCATCTGTTCACAGCCATAGCCGCCACTCTCGGCGAGGGATACGCTCTTCACAAGCAGGATATTTTCTCACGCAGGTCGTTCAACAATCCCGAGTCTGAGAATATGGAGTTTCTTTCAAGAAGTTACTTCTCGTATTTCAAAGGCCGTAGATACACCAATTGCCGGACATATCTCACAATCACACAGGAGTCGAAAAAAGGTAAACTGATGTCATTCGACCCTAAGAAATGGAGAGATTTCCAAACAAAGATCCGCAAGGTCAGAGACCAGCTCCGCGACGGCGGACTTTCGGTAAGATTCCTTAATTCTCAGGAGTGCAACTCATACGTCGACCGATTCTTTGCAATGGACTTCAACAATGATACTGTCTCGATGAATAACTTCAAGGTAGATGACGAAGGTATCAGCATGGGAGACCGCAAATGCAAGATATTCTCGCTGGTAGATGTTGACAGTGCCGGACTCCCAGCCGTCATCAGACCTTTCAACAATATAGAGGTTAATAATACCTCTATGCCCGTGGATATGATGTCGGCGATTGACTCTGTGCCGGAAGCTGAGACAGTCATCTACAATCAGATGATTTACATACCGAACCAGAAGCGTGAGCTGTCTCTGCTGGAAAAGAAAAAGAACAGACACGCCTCCATGCCCAATCCAAGCAATCAGATTGCAGTCGAGGACATAAAGCGAGTGCAGGAGATAGTGGCAAGGGAAGGTAAACAGCTTGTCTATACTCATTTCAATCTGATTGTCTGCTGCAGTCGTAAGACAGATATGCAGAAACCTACCAATCATCTTGAAAACATGTTCGGTAGGCTTGGAATACATATCTCCAAGCGAGCATACAATCAGCTCGAACTGTTCATCAACTCTTTTCCCGGCAACTGTTACGGCATGAATCCGGAATATGACCGCTTCCTGACGCTCGGAGACGCAGCAGCCTGTCTTATGTATAAGGAGAGGATGCAGAAATCGGAGGACACACCGCTAAAAATTCATTACACCGACCGTCAAGGAGTACCGGTTGCCATTGACATCACAGGCAAGGAAGGTCGCAACAAACTGACAGACAATTCCAATTTCTTTTGTCTTGGCCCTTCCGGAAGCGGCAAGAGTTTCCATATCAATTCGGTTGTGCGACAGCTCCACGAGCAAGGAACGGATGTGGTAATGGTGGATACCGGCAACTCATACGAAGGGCTGTGCGAATATCTCGGAGGTAAGTATATCAGCTATACCGAGGAGAGGCCTATAACCATGAATCCTTTCAATATCACACGGGAGGAAATCAACATAGAGAAGATCAACTTTCTGAAGAACCTGATTCTCCAGATTTGGAAAGGTTTCGAAGCTACGGCAACTGATCTTGAGCTACGAATAGCCGAGCAGATGATAACTGAATATTACGATGCTTATTTCAATGGGTTCACCGGATATGATACAATCCGCAGAGAGGCAATTACAAAGAAACTTGTCGGAGCCGCCAAGCGCAAGGGCGCCACTCTCGGATTGACCGCAGATGAACTCATTGCCAAAGTGCCGGATACCATCTCCATGCTTGAAGAACGCAGGAAGGCACTGAAAGTGACGGGACTATCGTTCAACACATTCTATGAATATTCCATCGAAGTACTTGACATCATTTGCCTTGAGAACAACATCACTGAAATAGACTATGACAAATATGCCTTCATGATACAGCCCTTCTACAAAGGTGGTAAATATGAGAAGACACTCAACGAGCAGGTCGATACGACACTGTTCAATGAAAGTTTCATCGTCTTTGAGATTGATGCCATCAAGGAGTCGAAGGAGCTGTTTCCGATTGTCACGCTTATCATCATGGATGTCTTTCTGCAGAAGATGCGCCTGAAAAAGAACCGCAAGGTTCTGGTAATCGAGGAGGCATGGAAAGCGATCGCCACTCCACTTATGGCGGAATACATAAAGTATCTGTATAAAACCGCGCGTAAGTTCTGGGCAAGTGTCGGAGTGGTTACTCAGGAGATACAGGACATCATCGGCTCTGAGATTGTCAAGGAGGCTATCATCAACAACTCCGATGTAGTTATGCTCTTAGACCAAAGCAAGTTCCGTGAGCGGTTCGACAACATCAAGGCTATTCTCGGACTGACCGATGTGGACTGTAAAAAGATTTTCACAATCAACAGACTTGACAATAAGGATGGTCGCTCTTTCTTCCGCGAGGTCTTTATACGCCGAGGCTCCGAAAGCGGAGTCTATGGTGTAGAGGAAAGCCGTGAGTGCTATATGACCTACACAACGGAGCGAGTCGAAAAAGATGCTCTCAAACTCTACAAGAAAGAACTGGGATGCTCTCATCAGGAAGCCATAGAAAGGTATTGCCGGGATTGGAACCGGACGGATATAAGTAATCCTATGGAATTTGCCAGACGGGTGCATAAAGCCGGCCATGTACTTAATCTCCCTGCAAAGCAGTGACATATCAAAAAACACAAATCATTTAATCATAATCCCATATCACAATGAACGAGACAAAACTCATCGAGGAATTCTGGAAGGACTGCGAAAGAGCCAACTTCTCCAAGGAGGCAACCGTACTGTTCTTTCATCTTCTCTATCTCCAGCGTCAGAACAAGGAGACTGAAATCTATCTGCATCCGGCAGCGCTCCTGTCAAAAGTCATAGGTTTCGCTCAGGCTGCGGTAAACACAGCCAGTGAGGAATTGCAGAAACGCGGTTACATCGAGTATCAGGCGGCCAAAGGCGAGAGAACATCCGGAATCTACCGCTTTGTCAAGACAGGCACAAAGGTTGTCGAGTCCAAACAGAGTGCATCAAAATAAGTGAGATATAGCGCATTGGCATGAAAAGGCTCCTGCTCATACTGCTGATATTCACTTCGGTGTCAATGACATCGATGGCTTCCGTGTGGTACAGTGTCAACTACGATCGTAAGACAGTCGCCGCTATGGTGGCTGCATACGGCACAGGTACTGCATCGGAGATGTATTACAATGAGCAGGTGAAGGCTATTCTTGACAGGTATTCGGCTGCTGAAGTAGCCGCGGCCGGTATCTTCATGTCAAAATATCTCGACCGTAAGGCCCGGACAGATCTCGGCATCTGGGCGAGTCCGACAGAGAATTATTATTACCGTCGCATATACTCACTTGTCAGTGCCAAGATAATGCCGAAGATATGGACTGTGGCGCAGATGATGATGCACTCACCCCAAACCGCCCTTTACTGGGGAAGCTATATCTTCAAGATTTGCACAGAGGTGGAAAGTCTCTGTATGCAGTTCGAGTCGATTGTCACCAACAGCTCTCTGTCATTCAAGGATATCGTGTTCCTTCAAATGTCACCTGAGTTTCAGGCGATATTCTCATTGGCAAGGAGCGGTGACATTGACTGGCAGAGATTCTTTGATGACCTTGGCAATATCGGATCACATTTCACAAAGGAGAATCTGAAAGCCGATATAGACAATCTCTATCAGATGGGAGTAGGCATAGCCAATGCCGGCACCGGAAATATGATGTCGGCTATTCTCGGAGGCAGCTCATTCGATGACATAATGAACGGTAATATCCCGGCCATCATCAATGTCGCCGAAAGCAGTTACCGCTTCTATCAGTCCCTTGACCACAACATGAAAGGTACGGTACTCTCCATGCTCGGTGGCCCTGAGAACATAGCGCGTCTGTTCAGCATTGACAGCTACAACATGACATCATGGATGACAGACTATCTCCGTGAAACAATGGGTCAGTATTATACCCAGAGGTGGTATATCTACCGCCGTGATTCAGGTACAGAGGTGCTGTGTAACTATACTCCACCTATCGATGACAACAGCATATTGTATGGCAGCGAATGGACCCGATTCAATACCACTGACGCAAATTTCTATCCCAATGCTACACAGGCAGAGCAGATACTCTCCAACTCTGAGAGCTACGCCGGATGGTCGCGGTCAAGGGTCAAAAACCAGAACAATTCCAATGACGGCTACAATTACTATATCTCATCTTCCCGTCAGTCATATATCCTGTCGAAAAAGAGTAAGCAGTATGCCAAGGCATACGCATATTCAGTATATGCCTACCGCACTTGGAATTGGACTGAGGAAGTATATGAGGATATCTTGGATTCATACTCAATGGATCTTGCAACCTTTCAGGCACAGATGAATGCAAGGCTATCCGAATACAATGACAATGAGAATGGATATGTCTACTACATAGGGTATGACCAAAAGAATTACTATAACGCCACCGATGAAGCGAAGCTAAAAGGTACGGAGAGTGTGATAATCTCCGTGACCTGCCATGACGGATTCACACTGGGACAAGGTAATACACAGTATAAATGCAAGAAGTGCGGAAGTTCCGTAAGCAGTCATACAAAGGAGTGTGCGATGTCAACGACATTGACGGACGGTGGTTTTGACACCTCTGACCTCGACGCCCTTGAGACCCAATATAAGGCCGAGATTGCGGATATACAAAGTGAGATAGACAGACTTAACGAAGAGAACCGTAGATTGATCACACAGATATCCTCTGCCTCTATCGAGGATGCAGCGGCATTACGTCAGCAATACAACGCTAACAAGAGTCGAATTGAAACTTTGAACGCCCGGATTGCGGAACTCAACGGCAAACTTACGGATGTAAGGGCAGCAAAGGAAGAAGCGGCAGCCGCCGAGGATGCGCAGACTGATGACTATTACCGTATACCGGCCATCATGAACGATTGCAGAACTGCCTTCGACCTTAATTGGACTGACAACGGCTTCTGGTCCGGCAACTCCTTTGTCCGACATGCGACCTCCGGGAGCATGAATGCCGAACTGACCTTTACAGCCACATTGTCGATAGCGCGTAAGCCGAAATATTTTCTCGGTATAAAGATCCACCGTGCCATAGTGCAGATTGAATGGGTGCTGAACGGAGAATATACAGACACGCAGGTCGTGGATGTGATTCAGCTCGATCCGAATAAGAGTGACCGTGAGAACTCACAGATTGTAAACAAACGTATCTCCGAAATAGCACAGGACTATCCGTCATGCACAATCTCAACCGAGTATGTGAAAAATGAGCCTGTTGAAGAAGATACCTCTCAGGATACATACCATCTTCTGTGGTCATCAGACCGTCTGGAGATAGCACGTGGCATTGACGCAAGGCTCACACAGATATACGCCGACCTTGTATCGCTTGAGAAGATGATGCACTACAAGCTATCCATTGTGGATGTACTGAAAGCTGCCGCCCCTTACATAAACGACAATCAAGGTAGAAAATATACAATCATCGAAGAAGGATTCCAGCGATGGATAGAGAATGCTTCAGGAGTGTCCGGCTCTCCGATGCACAGGTATTATCCTGAACGTGATTTTATAACTGAATATGAACTAAGAGAGACTATTATTCCATGAAAGGGTTAAAGGTATTCATAATGGTTCTGATGATTATGATGCTTTCGCCGGAAAAGGCAAAAGCCCAGTGGTCATTTGATGTCGGTACCGTAGAGGCATATATCGCCGATCATAAGAACCAACGCAGCCTACTTCTGGCTCGTGTCACACTTGAGCAGAGTAACAAAATTCTGCA
Organism: uncultured Prevotellaceae bacterium; assembly: GCA_947176655.1. Lineage (GTDB taxonomy): Bacteria > Bacteroidota > Bacteroidia > Bacteroidales > Bacteroidaceae > Physcousia. The sequence goes on from CAMWRK010000077.1 coordinate 8,098, forward strand.
TGGTTACAGCGCGGATGCCGCGAAGGACTACAAGGAGCTGAATTTTGACCTTGACAAATACACACGTGCCTTTGACATAATTGACCTTCTGTATCAGTCACTTCGCACCTCAATGAATGTGTATTCTACTTACAACACTATCAGTGACAGAATCATAGACTACAAGAAGATGCTTTCCGAATACAACGAAAAGGTGTTGAAACGGAACCGCATGGAGCTGGCTGATACGATAATCATCAAGATAAGTTACCGTTGCATTGACAGGATTGGCAAGGAGGGACAGAATCTGTACCGTTCCGTTAGCGACCTTTTGCTATATGCCACCGGTGCCGCTGCATGTTCGACCGCAGACCTGATGCTTGTGCTGGAAAGCATCAACACCGGTCTTGACAACATACGGTTTCTTCTTAACTCAGCGTATTTCGACACATGGAGATACATACAGGTGCGCATTGGCTATTGGAAAGAATCTGTCTATCTGCCCAAATCACGATCGCTCTTGCTTGAGGGTGCATTCAAACGATGGCGTGAAAGCGGACTTAACCCATACAAAAAGTGAGAGCTATGAGAAGATATACCTTATATATTGTGATGTCCTTAATGGCTCTGATCTCTTCTGCCCAGAATGTCACCTACAGCCATGATGCAGCCAAGATGTATCAGATTACCGTGGCTGAAATCGGTTCGGGTACTCTCACTCCTGATCTTTACTACACACTGCTGCACAACCAGTACCGCAAGTCTGCCGCAGTGAAAAACAAACTGAGTTTCCGCACGGCTGCCGGACTCGCCGCATATCAGCAGATAGAAGATGCCACGAAACTCGACTCGGCTATGATTAAGCGCGGTGAGATTGAGGCTCTGAACATTGCCGACCGTACCGGCGGTGCCCTTGACGTGGCATGGGCTGCGGAAGGAGAGAAGATAAACTCCAAGATGTCTGACTTCAACCGTAATATCGACAGGATT
>CAMWRK010000078.1 GCA_947176655.1 uncultured Prevotellaceae bacterium
ACAACGAAGAACTTCAGTCAAGAAGAGAGTTTTTCAAGAAGACAGCTAAGAGCACATTGCCAATTCTTGGAGCTATTGTGTTTGCCAACATTCCTAACATTAGCCAAGCAACAGAAAACTCTCCTATGGGGTGTACTGCGGGAACATGTACAGGTGGTTGTTCGGGAGGCTGTAAGGGCAGTTGTAAGTTCCATTGCCAAACTACTTGCAAAGGGATTTGCTCAGATAACTGTACAGGGACTTGCAAAGCTAAATGTAGAAATGCTTGCAATGCAGGTGATTATAAATAAATACCTATAGATTCCGTTTTACCACGATTATGTCAATTTATTTTGCATAATCGTGGTTTCGAGAGTCATTTGATTAAATAAAATATGTATATGGCAGATAAATCACTCAACATAAAAGAAAGTGTAGGTGCGTGGTTAGGAGGTGTTGCAAAAACTATAACCTTTATAGTTACAAAGGATTGCCAACTTGCCTGTAAATATTGCTATTTGGTTGGTAAGAACGAAAAAGAAAGGATGTCATGGGATGTCGCTAAAAAAGCCATTGATTACATATTAGATCACGAAGATGATTTCCTAGAGGGTTCTGTTGATTGGGACTTTATTGGAGGAGAGCCATTTCTTGAGATTGACCTTATTGATAAAATATGCGACTATATTAAATCGGAATTGTACCGTAGAAATCACCATTGGTTTAATTCATATCGTTTTAGTTTTTCCACTAATGGCATCAACTATGATTCTGAAAAGGTTCAAAAATTTATAGAAAAGAACAGAAAGCATTTGAGTGTAGGCATAACGATTGACGGAACGAAACAAAAGCATGATTTAAATCGTATATGGAAAGGTCATGGTACGGAGAAAGGTTCATACGATGATGTTGTACGGAATATCCCTCTTTGGTTAGAGCAGTTCCCCAATGCAGCAACAAAAGTCACTATTAGTAGTCCTGATATTAGATATATAAAAGATAGTGTACTTCACTTATATACTTTGGGTATTCATGAGGTCAATATCAATGTGGTATTTGAAGATGTCTGGAAAGATGATGATGATAAACTGTTTGAAGACCAACTAATGCAATTGGCTGATGACATTATTGATGGTGACTACTATAAAGAATATGCTTGTTCGTTCTTTTCCGAACACCTTGGAAAACCACTCGATAAGAGTTATGATAATCACAATTGGTGCGGTGCAGGAATGATGCTTTCAGTTGATGCAGCAGGAAACTTCTATCCTTGTACTCGTTTTGCTGCATATTCTTTGAGGGAGAAGAAGCCAATTATCATTGGCAATGTTAGTGGCGGAATTGACAAGAACAAGTTGCGTCCTTTTCTGACACTTGACCGAACCACACAGTCGCGGCAGGAGTGCATCGATTGTGAGGTGGCAAGCGGTTGTGCATGGTGTCAAGGCGAGAACTATGATGCTGCTGATACTGCTACCGTTTACCAAAGATCAATTGCCATCTGTAAGATGCACAAGGCTCGTGTACGTGCCAACAATTATTACTGGAACAAACTCTACAGGAAACTGGAGTTGGAGGGCATGCGCGAGGAGTTCGAGAAAAGCAAGCCGAAGTCAAACGATATAATCTGCTGATAACAATGCTACAATACCTTATTATATTATTAGACGAAACGAGTACGTCGTTTTGTCATTATGAGAATGCGCACAAAGAGCGCAGGCAGATTCCACTTGATGTCTTAAAGAAAGGTATCCGTTTCGGCATGATGGAGAACCTGATGATTCAGTTTGTCTATCCAGATTACGAACTGCCGCAAGAGTATCAAGAGGCGGTGGAGAGCATTGACCACTCGAAGATAAAGCCATACGGGCAGAAGGAGGCGGACGTGCTTATTGTTAACGGTTTTCAGAAGGTGAAAGCAGATGTGCCGGTTGTCCTACGCATTACCAAACAGGAACTTTTTACCCATCAAGAAGAGGTTGCCGAAATATTGGGCGATACGCCAAGGCTGAATATTGTCTTGACCGATGTGGAAACCTTCACGGAAGCAGATTTTGAGGCATACAAGAAAGTGCTTGCCATGCTTTCATTGAAAGTGGAAAAGGCTTATGTGGATGGAAAGTCGCCGCAGTTGAACCTCTTGACTGACCGCATGATGCTCTCGCAGATGAACAACTGTGGAGCTGGCGACACCAGCATCACACTTGCCCCTAACGGCAGGTTCTATGTATGTCCGGCTTTCTACCACGAGAATGAAACTAATAGCATCGGTGACTTGGAACATGGACTTGACATCAAGAACAAGCAACTGTACAAGTTAGGGTATGCCCCTATCTGTCGCCATTGCGATGCCTGGCAATGCAAGCGTTGTGTGTGGCTGAACCGTAAGACCACTCTGGAAGTGAATACGCCTTCGCATGAACAGTGTGTCGTAGCACACTTGGAGCGTAATGCCTCCAAAGAACTGTTGCAGAACATCCGCAAGCATGGCACGTTCCTTCCCGAACAGGAAGATATAAAGGAAATAGATTATTTAGACCCATTTGACAAGAGAGAAACATGGCAGTGAGGAAACTTGTGGGGCAAGTGACACCCGAGGAGAAGATAGAGATTCAGACTCTCTTCGAACGTCGCAACGGACTGAATGAGTTGGCAAAGATTCTCACGGCAGATAATGCCGATCTGTACGAGAAACTGGTAAAGGACATGAGCGATACGAGCGCGAAATTCCAGGGCTGGTGGGACAGGATGGCCGAGAAGTATCAGTGGGAGTCCACAGAGAACGGGAATTGGGAGATAGATTTTGAAACATGCAATATATATCTTGTAATACAATAAGCGGATATGAGTACATTAGCAGTCGTTCCATTGTTCATCGGCACAAGCGAGCTTGTCTTGTTAGGAGGTCTTGCACTTCTTCTTTTTGGAGGAAAGAAACTTCCTGAGATGATGAAAGGGCTTGGCCAGGGTGTTCAGAGTTTCAAAAAGGGAATGAATGAACCCATTCCAGAAGACGAAGAGGTCAAACCGACAAAGTACAACGCCGACCATGACGGCGAACCAGAGCCAAAGCAAGAAGAGCCGAAAACGGTCGAAAACGAAGAGCTTAAGTCATAAATGGCGGACAATAATGAAATGCTGACGTTCGGAGGGCATCTTGAAGTCTTGCGCAAGATGCTCTTCCGAATACTTGGTGTGGCAGGCGGAATAGCCTTTCTCGTGTTCTGCTTCAAGGATACGACTTTCATGCTTCTGTTTGCTCCGAGCGAATATGACTTTTGCACATACAGGTGGATAGAGAATGTGATACGCGGAATGGGGGTTGATTTCCATTTTGCCCCCTACCATGTGGATTTGATAGCAACGGACTTGTCAAGCCAGTTCATGACACATATCACAACTTCCTGTTATCTTGGACTTTTGGGCGCATCTCCATTCATCATGTACGAATTGTTCAGGTTTGTGTCTCCTGCACTTTACGAGAACGAGCGAAAGTATTCCGTGTTAGTGGTTTCTGCCATCTACGCACTTTTCGTCATCGGGGTGCTGATGAGCTATTATATCCTGTTCCCAATATCATTCCGCTTTCTTGGTACGTATAGTGTGGCGGAAAGGGTACATAGCACGATTACACTTGACTCGTACATAGAAACATTCTCAACCTTAACACTGGTAATGGGGATGGTATTTCAGCTGCCCATCATCGCGTTCGTACTCTCCAAGATAGGCTTCATCGACTCTGATATGCTATGTCAGTACCGAAAGCATGCTCTTTTGATAATTGCAGTTGTGGCTGCCATTATCACACCTCCTGACCTGATGACACTTATACTCGTCACGATACCATTGTATCTCCTATACGAGGCGAGTATCCGAATTGTCAAATGGGTTGAAGAATAAAAACTCCGTCCATGCCGAGGACAAAATTCCGTCCTCGCAAAGGCGGAGTCCCTTGTTATCAAGACGTTGCTCATCTCCACCAAAAACTTTTTATAGAGCATATAACGGAATCTCATTGTTTTTATATAAATTTGTACAACACATTAATGGTACAAATAATGGCAACAGATACTACACGTACCTGGCACAATGACCAATCAACATATAAGAAATGAACAAATACTTACATGCGGCATGCCTCGTCATGCTATTTACATGCGGCAGCCGAACACTCTGTGCGCAGAATAAAGACGGCTGGTTCAAAGACAGTACACTACGCATTGACTACATCTTCGCAGGAACCAACAGAACACAGTCCATCTATCTGGACAAGTTAAAAGCATACGACGGATGGTATGGCAAACACACAGGCATGAACACCATACCGCTGCAAGGCAACGGCTGCATAACCATCACCGACACAACTGGAATGGACACCCTATACCGGCACAGTTTCTCCACTCTGTTCCAAGAATGGCAAGGCACGGAAGAAGCCACAAGGGTGGCACGTTCTTTCGAGAACTCGTTCCTCATTCCAATGCCAAAGAACAAGGTTCAAGTCACTGTGGAATTGAGAAATATGTATAATAACACAAAGTCTTACTTAAAACACATCATAGACCCTGAGGACAGACTGATAGGCAAACACGACAAAAGCAAGACACTACCATACACCTATCTGCACAAGTCCGGAGACAGCATGGATCAAATCGATGTCGTATTTGTTCCGGAAGGCTATACAAAGAGCGAGATGGATATTTTCATGGAGGATTGCCGTAAGAGTATGGAAGCGATCTTTCACCACAAGCCATTCGATTCCATGAAAGACAGATTCAACTTCATTGCCGTAGAGGCACCATCGGAGCAATCCGGTGTAAGCATACCCCAAAGGGGCGAATGGAAAAGCACTGCAGTAGGCAGCCACTTCGACACATTCTACAGCGAGAGGTATCTGACCACGCCTGACATACAGAAACTTTATGACATCCTGGACGGCATTCCATGTGAAAGTATCATCATTCTGGCCAACACAGACGAATACGGCGGAGGGGGTATATACAACAACTATATGCTCAGTTCCGCCAGGGGACGTGATTACCGGTCTGTCATAGTACACGAGTTCGGGCACTCTTTCGCAGGTCTTGCCGACGAATATTACTATGATGATCAATATGAAACGTATTATCAGACCGGAATAGAACCATGGGAACCCAACCTGACCACTCTTGTCAACTTTGAGAGCAAGTGGAAAGACATGCTGCCACGCGGAACAAAAATACCGTCCACAGCCGACGGCAAGGACGTATACACCAGAATCGGTGTCTACGAAGGCGGCGGATACCAGTCCAAGGGAGTATACCGTCCGGCACAGGACTGCAGAATGAAAACAAACCAGGCTCCGGGATTCTGCCCGGTATGCCAACGGGCCATACGGAAGCTTATCAACGCAATAAGCCATGAAAATTAAAGATCGATATGACTTCATTGTCCGGTATTTCAGCGAGACAATGCCTGTGGCAGAATCGGAGCTCAACTATAGCACACCTTTTGAACTGCTTGTCGCCGTCATACTCAGCGCGCAATGTACGGACAAACGCATAAATCAGGTTACACCGCCGCTGTTTCACGACTACCCCACTCCACAGGCTATGGCATCGGCCACTCCGGAAACCATATATAATTACATAAGGAGTGTCTCCTATCCCAACAACAAGGCCAGACATCTTGTCGGCATGGCCAGAATGCTTGTCAGCGATTATGGGGGCGAAGTACCGTCCACCGGTGAGGAACTGGAGAAACTTCCGGGCGTGGGACGCAAAACTGCAAATGTCATACAGGCCGTCATATTCAGGAAAGCACGTATGGCTGTAGACACGCACGTATTCCGTGTCAGCCACCGCCTTGGACTGGTAGACAGGAACTGCACCACTCCGCTGTCCGTAGAGAAACAACTGGTCAGACATCTGCCGGCAGACATCATCCCGCTTGCCCACCATTGGCTGCTGCTGCACGGTCGCTACGTCTGCCAATCCAGGACACCACGCTGTCATAAATGCGGTTTGCAGGAGATTTGCAAGACATTTCCACACAAAAGTTTTGCAGATATGAATCCTTTTGAATAACTTTGTGTGCGAAATACTTTTAACCTATATATTAAAACGTTATTTTGATTATGACTATCAATCAGTACAACTTTGCCGGCAAGAAGGCAATTGTCCGCGTGGACTTCAACGTGCCTCTGGACGAGAACGGTAACATCACCGATGACACCCGTATACGTGGCGCACTGCCCACATTGAAGAAGATTATCGCAGACGGCGGTGCTGCCATCATCATGAGCCACATGGGCAAGCCCAAAGGTAAGGTCAACCCAAAACTCTCTCTGGGGCAGATACGCGCCGCAGTCGAGGCTGCACTTGGTTGCCCTGTTGCTTTCGCCGATGACTGTGCCAAGGCCGCCGATGCCGCCGCCGCGCTGAAGATGGGTGAGGCTCTGCTGCTGGAAAACCTCCGTTACTATCCCGAGGAGGAAGGCAAGCCCGTAGGTGTGGAAAAAGGCACTCCCGAATACGACGAGGCCAAGAAGGAAATGAAAACACGTCAGGCCGAGTTCGCAAAGACTCTGGCAAGCTATGCCGACTGCTACGTAATGGATGCTTTCGGAACAGCACACCGCAAGCATGCATCTACTGCCGTAATCGCCGATTATTTCGATGCAGACAACAAGATGCTCGGCTATCTGATGGAGAAAGAGGTTGAGGCTGTGGACAATGTCCTGTCCAACATCAAGCGTCCCTTCATTGCCATCATGGGCGGTTCAAAGGTATCTTCAAAGATAGGCATCATCGAGAACCTACTGGGCAAGGTGGACAAACTGATACTGTGCGGCGGCATGACATACACATTTGCCAAGGCTCATGGCGGCAATGTAGGCCAGTCCATCTGTGAGCTGGACAAACTGGATGTGGCTCTTGGCGTGGAAGAACTGGCCAAGAAAAACGGCGTAGAGCTTGTTATGGCTCCCGATGCTCTCTGCGGCGATGACTTCAAGAACGACTGCAACACACAGGTATGTCCCGCAGACAATATTCCAGAGGGCTGGGAAGGTCTGGATGCAGGTCCGAAAGCCCAGAAACTGTTCGCAGAGGCAATCAAAGGTTGCAAGACCATACTGTGGAACGGCCCTGCCGGTGTCTTCGAGATGGAAACTTTCACCGGTGGTTCACGCGCAATCGGCAACGCCATTGCCGAAGCTACCGCAGAAGGTGCATTCTCTCTGATTGGCGGTGGCGACTCTGTCGCTTGTGTCAACAAGTTCGGTCTGGCAGACAAGGTTTCCTACATCTCCACTGGCGGCGGTGCTCTTCTGGAAGCTATCGAAGGCAAGGTTCTCCCAGGTGTAGCTGCAATCAAGGGCTAAAACTAAATACGCAAGACCATAGAAATATGCAACAAGCAAGGGACGTGCCGTTTCAGCGCGTCCCTTGTTTTTCAAAAAAACGTATCCGGTAAAAGGACATAGCACAAATACAGACGTAACATGCACAGGTTTCTACCGATAGTGCTTGCCGGGCTACTCTTTGGCACAGGAATAATGACATCGTGCCGTCAAACAGGCAAGGACAACCAAGACGAGATATTCTGCGATAAAGACTCTGCCACGCTGAAAGTGGCCATACTACCAATCAGGGAGTGCGACGTACTGCGTTATGCTCAGGAAAGCGGACTGGCAGAGCAGATGGGGCTGAGACTGGAAGTGATACCTTTCGATGCCACGATGGACATCGACACAGCCATACTGTCAGAAACTGCTCATGTATATTTCTGCGACTCTCTGCGTATACAACGCATCGAGAACGACTCGCTCCGTCCGGATGCGTTGCTGCATGTCCCGGTGAAAGCAATGCTCATTGCCAACAAGGACAAAAACATCGAGAATGTTGCCGGCCTGCATACGCACATGGTAGGCCTGACCAGATGGAGCCAATTGGAACAATGGGCGGAGGAAATGTCCGACACGGTATCCGAGACAAATATATATCATGCACAGATAAACAGCATCCCACTCAGATACAGAATGGTGTATGACGGACTTATAGATGCTGCCATCATTCCGCAACCGTGGGCTGACTCACTGACGGACACAGGCCATCGTCTGCTCGAAGAGCGCATACTCTACGGTATGGGCTTTTTCACCAGTCCACACATCCGGAATGACAGCCTGCGGCAAAAGCAGGCCCAGCTACTGAAAAAAGTATATACCGAAGCTCTCGGTCAACAGACAGACTGATTTATAACAGAACACCTCATACATAAAAAGCAACGACATCATGCCACTATCTCTCGAACTTTCATACCTGTACCTCGATTGGTACTGCCACGACGGCAAGCCGTCAAGATACGCTGCCCTGCTGCACTTCCTGAACCTGTGGATGTGGGATGGCAAGGACGAAGTGTACTTTCCGGAACGTCAGGCTGAAGCCTTTGTGCAGATGGCGGAGCATGAAGACCGGGAAATACGTGCCATAGCTCTGAGCGGCACTGTGTTGATGGCCATACGGCATGGCGACAGACTGCCGGCATCTATGGCAAATGCCTTTCTGCAATGGGCGGAAAACGGCACTTTGCAGGAGGAGATTATCGAGACACAGAAATATCTTCTTACATCAGTCACGGGACTGAAGATGCAGAAAAGGCTCCATGATGAGGTGCTGGACAAGATGCAGAAAGAACAGCAGACCATACGCGAAAAGCTGGGTATGGAGGACGACGAGGATGTCCGCATGGAAATTGCAGAGGAAGGCAACAAGAGAATGATGTCATACGTACAGAAACTGCATGCCATGGTGCAAGACGGCATCGACATGAACCTCGGCACATTCGCATCGCTGCGCGGACTGGATTTTTTCAAGGAACTGAAGAACTGGTTGCTGGATTTCGACATCAACCATCCGCAACTTATCGGACTCGGAGACAAGAAACCGATAGCCAACGCTCTTTTCGGACACGGCGACTTGTGCGACCTGGATAAATATGC
>CAMWRK010000079.1 GCA_947176655.1 uncultured Prevotellaceae bacterium
GGACGCATATATTTGAACATCACATAAAGCTCCGTAAGGGCATTGACAACGACAGTTCCCGACAGGAATGTTGCGCCCAAATCACGCTCTGTTCGCTTCTGAATGTCACGGATTGCGAAAAGCAGGTTCGCAGCCCTTTGTGAGCCTTTCGTGTTGCCTATGCCCGCAACTCTCGTGTGGCGTGTCTGAAACATTAAGTTCTTGAAAATGTGACACTCGTCAACGAAAATATGGTCTATCCCCATTGAGTGAAAATCTACGGTGTCATCCTTGCGGCTGTTGATGCTCATGCGCAGGTTGGCAAGTTTCGCCTGCAGGTTTTCCTGCCGTTTCTCAAGGCCGCTCTGCATCCTGCCGCTGCGGTATCGCATGGTGCTTTCCTCCAGCACCTCAAGGCTGCGTTCCACATCCTGCAGCTCTTCCGAGAAAATCTCAAACATCGTTTCATCGGACTGCGGGATTTTTGCGAATTGGTCGTGTGTCAGAATGATGCAATCCCAGGTGTTGTTTTGGCTTTTGGAAAACACCTCTTTGCGGTTTGCCGGCGTGAAATCCTCCTTACCGGGATAGAGTATCTTTGCTGACGGATAAGCCTTTCTGAAAGTGTCGGCTATCTCATGCACGTTGGCTTTCAGCCCGATAATCATAGGCTTGCGCACAAGTCCGAGACGCTTCATTTCGTAAGCAGCCACACACATTATCATGGTCTTTCCTGTGCCTACCTCATGCCAGCAGATGCCGCCGCCGTTCTGTTTTATCATCCAAATGGCATCCTTTTGTGACGGATAGAGTTCATCGTAGGGGAACTGCTCAAAGGACAGTCCGGGAAATGTCTGCGCCGAGCCGTCATAATGCGGACGGACATAGCAGTTGAAACGCTCGTTGTAGGCTCTCACAAGGTCATCGCGCACCTCTATGGGTTGGTTGTCGAGCCATGCGTTGAACTTGCTGCGGATTTCCTGTATCTTGGTCGCCGCTTCCTGTATGGCTTCCTCGTCCGGCACACGCACCTTGTCGCCGTTACGGTACACCTCTTTGGTGATTTCGGGCACGGTGTCCTGCAGGGCATGAACAAACAAGTCCTCGCCGTTGTAGTTGCGGACTGAATAAGTATGATATGCCACTGCCGAATATCCCTGCAAGGAAACAACGTAAGTGTCGTTTACATCAAAATACATGACAGATGTCTCGGTCTCGAAAAGCTCTGTCGCAAAAGCGGCATACAGGCTTGAGTCAATCCATCGCTCACCCATATTTATATCCAGTTCCTCATAAGGGATTGCTTCGGGTGTCGCCTCTTCCAACTCTTTCAGCGAGGCTTCCGTATAATCTTTTTCGCTGCCCTCAAGCTCCTGCAGCAGCGACATGATTTTCTTGTATTTGGCTACGACATTTCCGGCAATGAATTTACCTTTGTTCTCCCATTCTCCCGATATGGGGTTGTAGAATATCTCGCCCTTTAGGTCGTCTATGGCTTCCGTCTCGCTCCTGTCCGAGCTTCGGGCGATAAACGGCATATCCACCTTGCCGTAAAAATTGAGGCTTGTCGCCAATGCTTCCATAGGGGAAAGCACGGTCATGGTGTCTATCATCTTGAACGCCACAGGCTCGCGCATGATGTCAGCCTTGCCTATGGTATCGCCCGACTGCATTTCAATGGTGAACACCTCGACACCGAGGCTGTCAAGCATGGTAAACTCCTTGTTGTCGTTGTCATGGAAATATCCCCACTTGGCTACGAACTTGTCATAAAGGGCATTAAGCCGTTCCCGCAGTTCAGGGTGTTCCTGTTCTTCCTCACGCTCCTTGCTTGACAGCTCAAGATAGGTCTCACGGATAGGGAAATAGTCGTTTGCCCTTTCTTTCGCCGCTTCTATGTCTGCCATAGGCACGAAATCCACCGCTACATCGGCATAACGGCTTGACTTGCGCATCTTGAGGTTGCCGAGCTGCCCCTCGAACATCACCATTGCGCCGTCTTTCATCCACCATGCCACGGTGTCGGTGTACGCACGTTTGCCCCTTTCTTTCGGCTGCGGTGTGATTTCATCCCCGAAAAGGTCAAAGAGCGACATCTGCCCCTGCACGGTGTCCTGTCCGTCACCCGTGAAAAGGCTCTTGCGGAAGAAACGGCTGAAGTCCATTTTGAGCAATGCGGAGAAGTATTGCCGCATCATCGCTTCCTCGCCCTGCCACTAGTATTTCCTCACATACTTGACACACTGGTTTATGGAAATTCGGCTGTCGGTGGCAAGTGCCGTCTTGGGCTGCATGAAAAGTTTGTTGGCATATTCCGTCACGATACCGTCCGTACCGTTTTCCTTGCCTACCTGCATGAACAACTGCTCACGGTGTGACAGGGTCGTTTTCCGTGTATGCTTTTGGAATACCAACAGGTCAGTGCCTACCTCTATGCCCCCGGTTTCCATGAAGATGTTGTCGGGAAGCCGTAATGCGGTTATGAGGTCTGCATGGTTCACAAGGTACTCACGCACGAACTTGTTGCCGGGAGTGTCGGCTATTCCCCTTGAGGTCACAAAAGCGAGTATGCCGCCCTCGTTGAGCAAATCCATGAACTTTATGAAAAAGTAGTTGTGTATGGTCTTGGTGGACTGCTCGTAAATGCCGCCTTTTTTCCACATATCGGCATCGAACACACGGAAGTTTCCAAACGGGATGTTGGATGCGATGACATCAAACCCCTTGTCCTGCAGGTCTTGTTCGCCGATAGTCTCATATCCTGCGCTTATCGTGGTGGCGTTGTCATGGAGAAGCGAGAGGATAAGCCCTGTGATGGTGTCTTTCTCAAAAGCGTATGCTCTTGTTCCCTGCATGGCGGTTTTCAGAAAGCCGCCAATCCCTGCGCTCGGCTCAAGGAAAGTGCGCATCTGCATACCGTTATCCTTGAAAGTGGCGTGTATCTGTGCCGCCACGGTGTCGATGATGAATTGCGGAGTGTAGAACGCCGTCAGCACGGATGACTTTATGCTGTCAATGAGGGCTTTGTACTCCGTAATGTCGGACTTTGCAAAAGCAAGCAGGATTTCCTGCAAGCGTTTCATAGGCTCTGCCATGCCGTCGGGCATGGGCTTGTCCGTGCCGATGTTCAGCACCTCTTTGATGCCTCCGAAACCCGAATAAAGGGCTAATGTCTTTTTCTCGCTGTCAGTGGCTTGTCTGCCCTGACCGTGTACCGCCAAAGCTGTCTCTATGGCGTTTACGTTGTCGGCTAATGCCTTTTTCTTGTTGTATCTCATATCTGACCTTAATGTTGAAGATTTATTTCTTCCCTCACTTCCTGCTCCTTTCGGAGCCGTCCGCGAGGTGGTTATCTGCGCATCACAGGGGCATCTAAGAGGCTTTAGGGACAAGGTTTTCAAGATGATTTTACCGCCTGTCTGTAAAATCTCGCAGAAACTCCGTACAACCTTGGTTTATAAGCCCGGATGCCGAACTTTGCGCCGATAACCACCGGGAGTGACGGTTCCAGACAGAAAAAGATTTTTCTATAAATGGTGGAGAATTTTTATAACAGGTCTGATTATAAAAGGCAGCGGCGAAAGTCGCGGGACTGGCCGCAGCACAGGCACGACAGCCCGGAGTGCAGGGGAAGTCGGGGCGAAGAGCGAACCGTGGGTGTCACTGACAGGCTGTGTGTGGAAGCATGACACACTCTGCCGGCCCACGCTCGCCCTGTGCCGGAGGCCGCCCGGACTTGAACGGAACGCAGGGTGTCGGCGTGCCGGGCATCGCGGGTGTCCTGCGGCTCGCCACGTTGATGAAAACAGTAAAAGGTGAATCGGCCAAGCCGGACGATCTTCGTTATAAATGGGAATATCGCATTATAAAAGTAGGCAGGCGGAAGTCACGGGACTGGCCGCAGCACAGGCACGGCAGCCCGGAGTGCAGGGAAAGTCGGGGTGAGGAGCGAACCGTGGGTGTCACCGACAGGCTGTGTGTGGAAGCATGACACACTCTGCTGGCCCACGCTCGCCCTGCGCCGGAGGCCGCCCGGACTGGAACGGAACGCATGGTGTCGGCGTGCCTGGCATCGTGGGTGTCCTGCGGTCCGCCGGCGTTGATGAAAACCTATAAAAGGGAAATTCAAGGGAACAATGCCTGCCGCAGATGTTTTTCCACATGGAAAGGGACTGCCGGATGTCAGCAGTCCCCTTGTCACGCTCAATCTTCCCAATCCACACCGGCGTCATCCATTATGTCCCGCATGATTACGCGGCATAGCTCCGTATCCGCTTCCTGTATCATGGTGCGGATGCTGCTCCGGTAGGTGGTAGAGTATGCGAGTTCAATCAGTTCCTCGTCATGGGCGGTCAGTTTTTCTTTTTCCATAGTCTTGCAGTTATCTGTCAGTCGATTTTTTCCAGTTTTGCTTCAGCGACCAGCCGACCGCCATGCCACAACGTGATTGTGCCGGGGACGCCCCCCATGTCCTCGTATGCCACGTGTCTGAGATAATTACGGTATTCCTTTCCCGAAAAGTTCTTGCCGCTGAGATTGCGGAATATCATCGGAATCGAAATGCCGTCACTGCTTGACAGGACGGTCTCGCCGTCCTGCCTGATTTCATCCATGACTGCAACGCCGTTTTCAAGGCTGCTTCTGTCAGAAATGTCTTTATGCACTGTCATGTCCATGGCTCTAATCCTTTTTCCGATGAATGATGATGCAGTCCTCCACCTCTGTCGGTTTGCCGAATAACGGGGTGCTGCTGAAATACGGCTCGGTTCCGTCTTCCACGCTGTCACCGATTGGGACAACAAGCTCAATGCCCTGTTCGCGGCAGATTTCGTCAATCTGCTTGATTTCGTCCTCTGTCAGGTTGCTCGCATCACCGTTCACCAGATAAGGCAATGCGTAAGTTGGGATTTTCTCAATGTCCTTTTCCATTTTCTTTTAAGTTTGAATGTTAGACTTGTGGAGTGCTTTTTCCCTGCCTTAACCGGGCTTGCGGGTCGGCCGCTCCTGTTTTCTTGCGGCATCGGAGGATGGTGGCCATAAGGGGAATTAGACAAGGCCTTCAGAACGGAGTGTGCCTTGATGTTTGCCCTGTCACCTCCAAATTCGCCGCAGGAAACGGACGGGCGACTGCCGGATGAATACAATGTGGTATAAACGGTTGTCATGTGCGTACAAAGGGATGTGTATGACAGATAAGCGGAATCCGCAGGACTATAAAAGGCATGAACGCAGCCCGTGAGCAAAAGAAAAGACGGCCGTAGCCGTCTTTTGGTGAGAGAGTGATTGGAGCGTCACGCTGCTTTCTTTTTGGAAGCCTTGCCTTTCGCCGGCTTTTTCCCGTCGGTTTTCTTTTCGGTGGACAGTTCGCTGACGGATGTGGCGACGAAGACGATGCGGTTGTGCTTGGTTCCGTCCTCCGATGTCCATTCTTCCGGGCGGATGAATCCTGAAACCTGGACGAGCTTGCCTTTCTTGAGAAGCTCGAAGGTCGATGCCTCTTCGGACTTGCGCCAGCACTCGCAGTTTACAAGGGCCGACCTGCGGATGGTCTCGTCACCGTTGGTTTCGGTGCGGCTGACTGAGAGGGGGAAACGGGCAACCGAGCTTTTCTCGAAGTTGCGGATGTTTGCGTTGACGGCTACGTAGCCACTGAGGTTGAACGAGTTGGTGTTGTTTGTTGAAGTTGCCATAACTTTAAGTATTAAAGAGTTAAACATTTAATTTTTACGATGCAAAAAGATGACAAGGGCATAGGGTAGCACCAGCGGAAGGTTCGGCAAATACTCTTTTTTTGTCAAGCCTGTGAAAAAAAAGGAAGATTTGTTGAAAACCGTTGGTCAAAGGTGGCGACCGTCCCGTAGGAGCATAAGTCTCCACCATGATCATAACTTCGCATCAGGAAAAATAATTGTGTATGACTCGCCATAATACTGTTGTGGCGGCTTGACGACACCATACTGTCCCGGATGGCTGTGCGTTGAAGCAATTCCGTGTAAGTTCGTAAGCCTGGCATTGCACGCCTCCCTCTGTCATGACGTGATACTGACGGTGAAGCGGATGCACGGACTGGACCATGTATGCGTGTGCGGCTGTCCGTGGATGTATAGGCCGCTGCTCGGGAAAGGCTGTCCTGTGGTTGACGGCCATACGGCAGAATGGATGATTGCAAGGATGACGGGGAATGCACCGCAGTCTTTAGCGCATCCGGCGAACGCTGACAGAATATATCCGGCGGGAAAAGGGGAAAGGCATGAACAAAAAAGGCGATGCACGGTCAGATCCGCCTTCAAGGACGGCACGGCTTGCCTGCATTGGCGAAACAGACTGCCAGATAAATGGATTTGCCGGATAAAATAGGAATCGGAATCATCGGCGGAGCCTATGGAATGATAAAAGGAGGCCTTCAAAAAAAGAAATAAAACAGGAATACCGGGACAGTGCAGTCCGAGCGTATTGCCCGGACTGCCGTCACCGTGCCTTGGCGCAGTCAGTCGAAAACAATCACCCCGTCCCGACGGGCTGCTATCTCCTCGCCGTTGGGAAGCCTTACAACGACCTCTGTGCCGTAGTCCCCGACAATCTGTCCGTCACAGATGCCTTGGCTATCTTCAAGCAATGTGCAGTATGCGCCGATGATGTCTGATGTTTCTTCTTTCTCGTACATGGTCTTGTCTGTGTTAAAGTTACTGGTTTTTATCCCTTTCTTTCCGCTTGGGCGTCGGGGACTTGAATATTACAGTGCCTGTAAAGGTGGCGCACGGCAGACAAGGCAAGGTTTTGGAGGGAAAGATTGAGCGGAGCCTCCATCTTACAGTGACAAACACGGCGTGCCTGACCTTGACGCTCTGACGGCGGCTTCTACCTTTGCACCGTAATATTCAGCCATCCCGACCGGCAAGCGGGGGGTGATAACTCCGTATAGAAATGGTTGTGCTTTCATATTCCTGGAGGAATATAAAAAAGGAAAATGGAAATTTGCAAGAGGGGAAGCGGGGCGTCTCAAGGCGGACACCGTGAAGCAAAAGGCATGGCTATGGATATTCGCGCCACCCTATGAAGGTGCAGGCAGGGCAAAGCCCCGCCTGTCCGTCATAGTCAGACTAAATACCATGAGGCATCCTTGCAGTCCTTGTTCACAACTGTATGGTACAGGATTTCATCGACGCTGCCTAATCTTCGCCAGCCGTTGTAAATCCTTTCTCCGTCAAGGTTGATAACCGCCAGACGGCAGTTGTCCACTCCGTCACGACTCCGTTCCGAGTTGAATGTCATCCTGATGCCGTTGTCGTAGGTCAGATACAGCGAGGTGTAGTTTACCGTTATAGACGGTTTTTCCACAGGGCTGTTGCCATTGAAATAACCTGCGGCAAGCAAAAGTTGTTCGGCGAATTTCACGGCTTCGGCGGAGTATTTCTTCATGGCGGATTTGGCTGGGATTTCATCATGGCTGTTTCCGATGAAGTTATATGGCAATACCCTGTTGCGGTACGAGAGCATGAACGGCTCATGGTGCTTCTCCTTTACAGGGAAGTTCGTTGCTATGTATTCCTCTTTGGTGATGATGTAGCTCTCGGTCATATCCTCATTCATATAGATGCAGTAGGCTCGCTTCGCTCGTTTCCGTTTTTCCTCATAAACCCTTTGCTCAATGGCGTCCATGCTGTTGTATCGGTGGCGTGGAACACGTTTTACAGCATTGACAAACGTGGGGGTCTTGCAGTACCCGAACTTTTCTGCAAATTCGGGTACTGTGCCTATAAAGTCATAACCTTTCCAGTTGTATCTGTCCATATTCCTGTCGCTTAATAATGATAGTCAATTACGCCACCGACATAAAGCAGGGTTCCTGTCTCAAGGTCATACAGGCTTTTCATAAACTCTCCCGATTTATCTGAACAGGAAGAACATCCGCTGTTGTCATCATAGAAACGGCTTCCGGCATCAAGCGGATTGTCTATCGCTTCCTTCAGATGATACAATGTGCTCCATTCGCGGATATTGCCAGCGGTTACGAGTGAACATTTCTCGTTTATCAGTTTGACCCATTCCTCCAGCCATGCTTCCACTCCGCCGTTGTAACGGATTGTGTTTTCGTCAATGAGCGTGAACATTCCTTCAGGCAGTATCTTGTTCACGAGATACTCTATACGCTCTTTGCGTTCATCATCATCAATATCCGAACAATAGTCAAGCTCTGAATTGTCTCCCTGTTGCAAGGTGTCTTCGTTAAGTAATCCGCCGTCTTCAATCTTTTCGGTCGTTATCTGAAAAATAGTTGAGTGCATAATTCTGATATTTAATGTTATTATTTCAGTTCTGTTGTCAGGCTGATGCAGTCTGTAAGGACAAAATCTTCTCCCTCAAAATCAGCGAGCGATTTAAGGTCTGCAATGCCGTTGCAATAGAAGAATATCTTTTTATCTGTGGCATCGTCAGCATCGACAGACAGCTTTATTGTTACGGGCTGTGGCTCGGTGAAACTTTCATCTTTCCACACGATTTCACATTGCGCATAAAGCGGTTCTGACCCATGTTCGGCACAATAATCAGCATAGCGTCTGTCAATGTCCGCTTTCACTTCATCAACATCGGAAAGTACAACTCCGTAACCGCAGTCTTCACACCATCCGTAAATAAACGCTTCATCCGTATAGTTACGGAAAGACTTGTCATTGGGGTTAATCATGGCTTTGCAAGCCACGTGCATACCGCCGCATTTTGTACATATTACTTTCATATTTCAAATTTTTATTTTCCCTGCCCTTGAATCCTTTTCGACTTCGCCTGAAAGGATTGTTTTACGTGCGGTTCAAACGGGGGAATGCAAGAACAGAGGGCAAGGA
>CAMWRK010000080.1 GCA_947176655.1 uncultured Prevotellaceae bacterium
GGATTACTGTGGCGATACTCCGAAATTATATAGATACCGGCATTGACCGTCAGACCACAGAGAAGGACGAGTGAGGCAAAACCTCCTGTGCCGAACTCCACACCGGTGAGCCAATATGTGAGGAACGTCCCTATGAAGGATATGGGAATTAGCGAGATGATGACAAACGGCAGGCTTAGCGACTCGAAGAGAATGGCACAGACGAAATAGATGATGACTATAATCAGTCCAAGGAGCCACCATTGCGTACCTGTGTCCTTATACCAGCCATAGCTTCTGTTGACGCAACGGTATCCTACGGGCATCATGGCATTGAACTCCTGTGTAATCTGCTCAATGTACCGGTTTGTGTAGGTATACGAACCGAGCACGTTGAAAGCCACGCGCAGCACATATTCCTGGTTGCGTTTCGGAATACAGTTCTTTGCCTCGCGCCGTTCTATTTTCATGAAGTCGGACAGTCTCGTGTCTGTGTCTTTTATCCGCAGATAGCTGTTTTGCAGATGCCACAGGTCAAAACTGTCCCGTCGGGATGACTGCAAGCGCATGGGTGCAGCAATGTATTTGTCACGGTAGTGGTCTATGTCGAAGCCTGAGAGTATCTCATGCAGCATCTGATAAGATGCGTTGAGGTCAAAGCCGTACAGAGCCATGCGTTCCTTGTCATAGCGCATATAAAACTCATCCTCCTGCCTCTCATGTCCCGGTGTCTCGATGATAATATCGGTCACGCGGCTATTCTGCCGCATGCGGTCGCACATGTCTTCGGCAATGCGGTAGAGACGGTCGTAGTTGTACCCGGCAATATCTATCCTGTTGGAGCGGTATTGCAGGTTGATGGAGTTTGAGAAACCGCGTTCGCTGACTCCACTGGTGCTCCAGTCCGCACCTCCTATGGAGATTATCTTGCCTATGACCTTGTTCTCCAGGACGAAAGGGAAAGAAGAATTGCGGTTCTCCTCACGGAAGTCCACGGTCACCGTGGCTCCCCACGGCTCCACCTGTGTCTTGAAACATTCTATCTCCGGAAACTGGGTGAGGAAGTTCTCCAGAATAACCACCTTTTCGTTCAGGTCGTGGACACTGCCGCCCAGCGGCATCCTGGCACGGACAACAAGCCTGACTTCCCGTTTCTCTCCCTTTGCGTATGTATTCTCCGACAGCGATTTGGCAAAGAGACGCATGGTGCCGCCGAACACCAGTGAGAGCGGTTCCTTGCATTTGTGCTGGAAGAAGCTGCTGCCTATGGTGGCATCGTATGCCTGTTCATACCATGGCTGTTTCCCGTCTTTCCCCGAACCGTTTCTCCCGGCATATCCGTTATCGCCGTTCCATTTCGAGGGCAAGGCATGGAAAGGTATGCCGAAAGCCAGTAAAAAGAGTAGCATGTATACCCATCTGTGCCGCTGCGTGAAAGCGATATATTGCGTATAGAAACGCTTCCAGCCAACGGCCAGACGTTGGCGGCGTACATGCCCGTGCTGGCGGCTGTCATAGTGCAGGCATTCTATCAGTGCAGGCGTAAAAGCAAATGCAACAATGAGAGCGACGGAAAGGTTGATTATGACAATCCATGCAAAGTCATACAGGTCTTTCCGTATATATTCCGGCAGCCAGAACACGATGACAAGTGAACCGATGGTTGTAAGCAGGGCGGCAAGTATGGCGAAGAAAGCACGGCGGTCACGGTAGTAGCTGTAGTGATCCGCCATAACCACTGCTGCATCAATGACCATTCCTAGCGACACGGTTATTCCGGCCAGGGAGTAGACATGCAGGCGTATGTCAAAGACAAGATAGGCGATGACAGACACAAGTATATTTGCTGCAAGGGCTATGGTCATGATGGCTAGATACTTCCACTCCCTGCGCACCAGCCATACGAACAGGAGCAGTATGACCAGCGAAAGAAGCGAGCGCCACACGACACGGTTCAACTCGCTTTCTTTTTCCTTGGCAGCGTCATAAGTTTCGGTAAGGTAGACACCGCTACGCAGTCCTGCCTCTATCTCCTCCATCTGCCTGCGCAACTTGGACGAGAGAGCTATACGGTTTGCATCGGCATCCACGTATATGTTCAGGTATATTGTGTTCAGACCGTTTACGCGGAAATAGCTGCCGGGCTTCCTGTCCTTGTATTCATAGGTAGCAAGGTCGTTAAGGTAAACGGTCTTTCCGTCCACAGTGCCAACGGGCATCTGTTCCAACGGACGCGAAAACTTGCTGGTGGACAGATACAGAGCCATACGTCTGCTGTGGCCGTCGTCCTCTACGTGCATCACCTCGCCCACCGCCTCGCTGCGGCCTATGAAGCTACGTATTGCAGCCTCTATGTCTGTTGCCGTTACGCCATAGGAGGCCAGAACGAACGGATCGTATGTTATTTCTATGTATTTGCCTGTTCCGCCGGTCACATCCACACGCCGTACATCCTCCGACAGTTTCAGTTGTGGCTCCACCTGCCTGTGTATGTATTCCTTCAGCTGGTCGTTGCTCAGATTTGAGTTCACCTGATATGTAAGCAGCAGTCTCGTCGTTTCCTTATGCCTCTGCTCGTTTACCACCTCGCCGCCGGAAAGCGTAGGGTAGCTGACTCCCTCTGGCAGACGTTTGCGCACTTGCCTGAGCAGCGAGGCTATCTCGAACTTCACAGACGACACGTCGGCATTCTTCTTCAGCTCCGCCTTTACCAGACCCCATCCGAAGTAGCTTTCCGAGGTCACGCTTTCCACTCCCTTCACCGAAGACACAAGCCCCTCTATGCGCGACGTGACGTTCTGTTCCATTACCTTGGCCGATGCTCCCCTCCACCAGAACGAGACCGTGAGGGTCTTGCCCTGCCGTGGGCGGGGATTGTCAGCCACATCCACCTGAGGAACGAGTGCCGTACCGATGGTCACCAGGATGGCCAGCACAAGCAGGAGTGTGAAGTTACTTATCCTCATATTGCAACGGCTTATGTGACCTATTATATATAAGGTAATACAGCAGGGGCACTATAAAGAGGCTCACCAGCGTTCCTACAGTCATGCCTATAATCAGTGTGAGCGAGAGCGGGTATTGTATGGCGGAACCCATGTCCGAGTGCAGAAGAAAGGGGACTATGGCCAAAATTGTAGTCAGCGAGGTCATGACAATGGGTCTCAGACGCTTGTGTCCTGCCGTCATCAATGCCCGCAACAGCGGCATGCCTCCACGCCTCAGGCGGTTGATGGTATCTATCTTCAGGATGCTGTCATTTATGATGATTCCGCTCATGACCACCAGACCTATCATGGACATGACATTCAGAGTCTCTCCCAGCAGCCATAGTCCGAGCACCACGCAGAACACATCCACGACCATCTCCAGAAGTATGATGAGTGGCTGTATGAAACTCTCGAACTGAGCCGCAAGTATGAAGTACAGCAGAGCAAGAGCCACCGTGAGCACAAGAGCCAGTTCGCCGATTATCTTACGGCTTGAGAAATATCCTCCGGCGTATGAAGCCGACAGTTCGCTTTTAGGACGGCGGACGTATTCGCCGACAAACTTCATGACACGATCCGCGTCGCGATCCGAGGCCGAGATGCCAATGCTGTAGTACTCTCCGGAATTGCCTGCCTGCAACCGTTTGTAGTCCTCTCCCCGGCTTTCGTTCACCATATAGGAGAGGGGGATCTCCGTTCCCTCGCTGTTGAGCACGGTGCTGCCCAGCACATGTCCCGCGTTCTGCCTGTCCACCCCCACGATTACCGGAACGGACTGCGCCCCGTCGTTTATGTCGAATATACGGCTGCGGTTCACCAGTTCCTTCAGCCGTCCGTGCAGTTGCTGGTAGTTTGTTTTGTATAGCGCCATCTGCTCCGTGTCTACCACGTACTGTAGGTTCGTCTCCGTAGCCACCGGCATTATGCCGATGTCCGGGAAGCGTGTTTTCAGCGTGTCGGTGAAAGCCCGTGCCAGCGCTATCCCGGGTCTCCGTCCGTCCTGATCCTGCAGGCGTATCTCCAGGTCGGCCTCGTTTGTGGAGAATATGAGGTCATAGATGTTGCCCGGTTCGCTGTATTCCAACGATGCCGATGGATAGTGCGTTGCCATGTAGGCAGCCAACCGCTCCTTTGTCCTCGCCAGCTCCATGGCCGATGCCGCCTTCATGTAGACCACCGCTTCCGATGCCGTT
Organism: uncultured Prevotellaceae bacterium; assembly: GCA_947176655.1. GTDB lineage: Bacteria > Bacteroidota > Bacteroidia > Bacteroidales > Bacteroidaceae > Physcousia. The sequence goes on from CAMWRK010000080.1 coordinate 4,163, forward strand.
ATGTCCTTGGTGTGCGACAGCAGGAATTCCTGTGCGCCAATCATGGATGTAGAGGTCACTATGCCGCTGTCCGCCACGGCCAGCAGCTCCGCCACCCTGCGCCCGTTCTCCTCTGCCGAGATACCCGTGTTCCAGTCTATGGTCATCAGCGTGTCCTCCTGCTCCACTCCCGGCATACGTTCCTTCTCTATGTGCCACAGTATCCACCCCGTCAACGGAATGGCGCAGACCAGAACGAGGATGCAGGCCTGCGGACGACGTAGCACCAGACGCATGGTGCGTTCGTAGCAACGCTGAATCCACAGGATGCCGCCTCTGCCTCCATCCTCCGGCATACGTTCCTGTCTTTTCCTGAACATGGAGAAGAAATACACAGGAACCACCAGCGAGGCCACCACCAGCGAGGCAGACAGGGCTATGGTCACTCCCATAGCCTGGTCATAGAACAGGGCTCCTGCCGTCCCGCTCAGGAAGATCAGCGGGATGAACACCGAACACGTGGTCAGCACGGAACTGAGCATCGGCGCAAAGACCTCTCCGGTTCCTTCCGTCACGGCCTGGCGGAGCGCCATTCCGCCCCGCCACTTCTGCATGATGTTGTCTATGACTATTATGGAGTTGTCCACTATCATGCCTGTCCCGAGAATCAGTCCCGACAGAGAAATCACATTCAGCGTGATGCCTATAAGGTAGAAGCACAGCAGCGTCAGGATGAGCGACAGGGGGATGGTCAGCACTATAAGTGCCGACAGCCGCCACTGTCTCATGAACAGGAAGAGAATCAGGCACGCCAGCAGGGCACCGGCATACAGGTTTCCCTTCAGGTTCTCTATGGTGTAGGTAAGCAGGCGTGTCTGGTCGCGCGTCAGTTCGAAGGCTATGTCGGGATATTCCTTGCGCAGGTCCTCCAGCAGCAGGCCCATGCTCTTCTGCAGGTCCTCCATCTGTGCATCGTTCTGCTTTATTATGGCCATGGTTATGGCATCGTGCCGTCCGTGCCGTACCAGGCCGTTGCGCTGCATGGTGCGTTCCTCTATGAGGCAGAGGTCCTTCAGCTGCAACAATCTGCCGTCATGGTTCATGTATATGCCGGCTATGTCCTCGCGTGTCAGCAGCTGCGAGTCGAAGTGTATGTTGTAGCGGTACAGGCCGTCCGCCACGCTCAGAGCCTCCAGCGTGATGTTGTTCCTCTGTATGGCGGACTCTATCGCGCCTACAGTCATGCCGAGTGCGCGCAGACGGCCGTAGTCCGGAATGCAGACAATCTCGGTGCCTACGCTTCCGCTCATGTCCACCATGGCCGTCTGCGGCAGCTGCTCTATGCGCTTGCTCACGACGCCTCGGGCAAAGCGTCCGAGCTGTGCGAAGGCCAGCCGCGGGGCGTGCTCCGTCTTCAGATACATGTCCAGATAGAAGGCGGGGATGTCCATGGCGCTTGCCTTCATCACCTTCGGGCGTTCCATCTCCTTGGGCATGGAGTTCATGGCGCGGTCTATCTTCTCGTTGACCTCTATGAATAGCAGGTCTATGTTGCTTCCCGGTTCGAACAGCATCACGATGCTGCCTGCGTCCAGACGGCTCTCGCTGCGTATGTCCTTCAGCCCCGCCACCTGCATGAGCTGGCCTCTGAGCGAGGCCACCACCTTTCTGTCCACTTCCTGTGCGGAGTATCCGGGCAGGCTCACCTGTACGGTAATCTGCGGGATGTCTATGTCAGGCATGAGCGACACGGGCATGAAGCGCAGTGCCAGCATCCCCAGCACCACAAGGGCGATGAGGCACATGGTCACGGCTATGGGACGGTCTATGATTCTTCTCAGCATGTGTGTGGGGGTGATGGGGTTGGGGTCAGTTGGCTATCACTTCCGTGTCGTCGGCCAGATTGAGGTTGCCGGAGGTGATGATTATGTCACCGTCCCTGACGGTGGTCTCCTTGCGCTGGCATCCTGTTATGGCGAAGGAGCTGATGTTGGAAGAAACGATGTCCACATAGGTCCAGACGGCACGTCCGTTCTCATAGCGGAATATGACGTGGTATCCGTCGCGCTCCACGACGGCATCCTTCGGCACCACGAACATGTTGCGTACCTGCTGTTCCACGACAATGCGCACGTTCATGCCGTCCATCAGGGCGTCGTTCCTGTTGGCTATCTGTGCCGTCGTCCGGACAAGTCCCTTGTCGTCCACCAGCGGGTTTATTCCGGTAATGCTGCCTTCGTATGTCGTGTTGCCGTCCACGAGGGGAGAGACCTTTACCTTCTGTCCCTTGGCTACATGCCCCAGTTCGGCTTCCAGTATCCTGAATTCCACTTCGAACTCAGAGTCGTCTACGAGTGTGCATACCTTGTCGTTGCGCTGGAATGGTCTGGCGTCCAGATTGGCAATGCGCCCGCCGAATGGTGCATACAGGTCGCATTCCTCCAGGGCCGTGCGTGCCGTCTGCAGCTGGTACCTGGCCGAGTAGTAACCCGATGTCACCTCCGCCCGCTGCATCACATCGGCAGGCACATCGGACATGTCCGCATCGTAGCCGAGGCCTATCAGCCTGTCCGTCAGCTCCACTCTGGCGCGATACAGTTCGTGCTCCGCCTTTTCCACCTCCCGTATCCTCTCCCGCTTGTCTGTCGAGGCAATGAGCGTCCCTTTGGACACCAGCTGCCCGTCCTTCACGTATATCTCCGTCGTCACGCCTGGCGAAGCAAAGGCAAGGTCGCTCTTGGCTTTGGCTCTGAGGCGTCCGTTGCAGACAATCTGTTTGTCAAAAGATGTCAGGTGCAAAGTCATGGTGTCCACGTAGGTCTCGCCCATGGGCTGTGCGTGCTTTTCCATCTTCTCTTCCCCACTGTCCTCGCCGGGGCGGCAGGAGAGGGTCAGCGAGGCTGCCATCATGCCTGCCAGGGCCGTTGCCGCCATGGTTACGTGCTTCTTCATATTGTGTGTCAATTCTTTATTATTTCATCGAAATCTATGTTGATGTCATGCCCGTGCAGCCAGTCATATAGCGTGGCCCGGCGCAGCGTGTAGTAGTCCGTCCAGTAGGTCTGCAGCAGGCGTATGTACTGTGCGCGCGCGTTCTCGGACTCCTGCTGTGCGGTGTTCAGCTCCGTCACGGTCACCGCTCCTGTCTCGAAGCGCCGCATGGTGATGGCGTACCGTTCGTCGGCTATGTCCTGTGCGCGCATGGCGTTCCTGCACTGTTCGGCCTGGGTGTTGAACTGCATGACGCTTGTGCGCAAATCCTGTACGTAATTCTCATGAGCCTGTTCCAGCTGTGTCCTTGTCACGTCCAGTTCCGCCTGAGCCATCCGCACACGTCCCTTGCTCACGCCCCAGTCGAAGATGGGCATGGAGAGGGTGAGCCCCCCTATCTCGTTGTCCTGCAGTCCGCGGTAGGCGTCGCCGAAGGCGTTGGCGGTGCGGTTCAGGGCAAATTCGCTGTTGAGCTGCACCTGAATGCCCCTGGCGGCCTGGGCCTGGGCCACCGCCTTCTGTGCCTCCAGCATGGTAACTTGTTGTGACAGCGTATGCGTGGAGTTGGCCAGAGCCTTGCCCAGCACGTCGTCGGCGTCGACTGTGATGTCGGGGATTGACACGGGTGGCAGGAGCGTGATGCTTTCGCCGGGCGGTATGCGCAGGAAGGAGAAGAGGCTGAAGCGCTGGTTGTCCAGCGCCAGACGGTTGTTCCTCACCTCCACCTGGGCGTTGAGCAGGGAGAGCTCCAGCTGCAGTATCTCGCTCTTACTTACGGTTCCCAGTTCATGACGCTTCCGGGCTATGGCGAAGAGCGTCTCCCTGTCCTTCAGGTTGTTCACGCTCTGCTGATAGGCCGACTGGGCCGAGAGGACGTTGAAGAACAGTCTCACCACGGTGATGGTGACGCTCTCCATGGCCTCCATGTATGCGCGCTTGGCCTTGGTGTATTTCAGCGGCTCTGTCTTCTTCTGCCACTTCAGCCGGTTGAAGGCGCGCAGGGGCTGCGTATAGGACAGGCGTATGGGCTGCGAGTTGTATATGCGGGTGTCGTAGCTGAACTGGTCCAGCCTGTACAGGTAGGACTGGAGCGACAGCGTGCCCCCCAATGCCGCTATGTTCTGGTCCACGGACAGGGTAAGGCTGTTTCTCAGCGAATTGTTCTCTACGTAGGAGATGCGTCCGTCCTCGAAATTGCGCGTCTCCACCATGGAGCGGTTGAACTGGAAGAGGCCGCCGTTCAGGTTCACCGCCGGCAGCAGCTCGGCACGGAACGAACGGTAGCTCCAGTACTGGGCTGTGAAGTTCCGGCGCGCCACCGTAGCCTCGTAGGACTGCCGCTTGGCAATGTCTATGGCGTCGCCGAGGCTGAGGCTCTGGGCACGGATACATCCGCCTGCGGCGAGGAGCAGGCATGGGAGAAGTAGTCTGAAGAATGGGGACATGGCTTGTTTGTAGGGTGTTATTGCTGTAAAGATAAAGGTTTTATGCCGGTCTGTCTGTCGTCTGCAACATTATTTCACATCATTTCTCATTATTTAAGCCAAAGCGCAGGGCATGTTCTCTATCAGGAAACGTGCTGCGGCGTACTTGGCCGTATCGCGCTCCACGTACCTGTAGTATGCCAGCGTGCGGTACAGCTCCCACCTGT
>CAMWRK010000081.1 GCA_947176655.1 uncultured Prevotellaceae bacterium
ATGATTTCAGCAATGATGGTGGCCATGTCCATGGCAAATGCAGGTGTAGCTGCCCAGTCGCAAGGGCGCGGACGCGGTAATGTACGTGTGGAGCGCCGTGAGCACAGCAGCAATGTGCCTCGCGCGGAACATCGCGACCGTGGCAGACGCGAGGGCAGGATGCATCGTCCGTTCAAACCGGTTGACCACAGGCGCGCCGAGCATTTTGTCCCGCATGGCGGAAGGCTGGTGAGATGTGCTCCCCCACGCGTTAAACGCGGATGTTATGTCCCGGGATGGGAAGGACGCGTGCGTTACCTTGGTGGCGGGAGATGGGGATATTATGTCGCTGGACACTGGAGATACTGTAACTGTTACTACAATCCTTACGAGTATTTCTGTGTGCCTGTTCCTCCACCTGCTCTTCTTCCGGTATATTGACGAGAGTTATAAATCCTTAAATCCCTTGGAGACGTGGCCAAAAAGCATCGGCAACGTCTCCGGGGAAATGGGAATTTATTGTATATTTGTGCTGCAAGCATGGGTTCACATCTAAATTAACATTATGAACAGCAAGAATTATTGTCTTATCTTGGCCGGGGGGATAGGCCAGAGATTATGGCCCGTCAGCCGCAGTTCCAAGCCAAAGCAATTCCTCGATTTTTTCGGAACCGGACACACATTGCTCAGGCAGACCTACGACCGCGTGACACGTTTCATAGAGCCGGACAATATCTATGTGAGTACGAACTTGCAGTATCTTCCGCTGGTGTACGAACAGTTGCCAGAGGTGGATGATATGCATATTCTGGAGGAACCGTTAAGGCGCGGAACTATGGCTTCGGTTGCCTGGGGTATGGCCATGATAACGAAACGCGATGCCCGTGCCAGGGTTCTGGTTACGCCTTCCGATCATCTCATCCTCAGCGAAGAGGACTATGCCGCAGATATGCTCGAAGGATTGGATTTTGTGGACGGCCAGGGCGAGATGCTTGTTATGGGGGTCAGAGCTTCCCGACCGGAAACAGGCTATGGCTACATTCAGAAAGGCGATGAAACCGGCAGAAAAGGTGTTAGCCGCGTGAAGACATTTTCGGAGAAACCGGCCAGGGAGTTTGCTGAAATGTTTGCCCGTGACGGTGATTTTCTGTGGAATACCGGTTTACATGTCTTCCGTGCCGACGTGTTTCTGGACACAGTGTGCCGGCTGGTTCCGGAGTATCAGATGGCCATACCACGCATGATGGCCGACGCGGAGAGTGACGACCCTCGCCTTGTGCCCGAGGTATTCCAGAATCTTCCCAACCTCGGTCTTGCCGTGGGTCTGCTGGAGCGTGCCGACAATGTCTGCGTCAAGGAGTGCGACTTCGGTTGGGCAGATCTTGGCACGTGGACCTCCATTCACGATGACCTCCCGTCCGATGAAAACGGTAATGTTATGCTTGATACCAAGGTGTATTTGTATGATTGCACCGACAATGTCATACGACTTCCTGATGGGCGTATGGCCGTGATTAAGGGTCTTCATGATTATGTCGTGGCCGAGGAAGGCGAGATACTGATGATCTGTCCGCGCGAGGATGTCGCTACGATGCGCCGCATGCATACGGACACCAAATTCATGTAGCCGGGCAATTGTCCCGTTACAGTATCAGCATTTGGGGGTGATATGAATAAAGGAGAGCGTATTTCGTCTTGAAATAATGAAAAATAGGAACGCGCCGGAGGATATGTCCCTCGGCGCGTTTCTTATGTATCGTACTTGTTAGATTTCCGCCCGTATCTTGTCAGCTATTTCCCGGAATTCTTCCGGAGTAAGTTCCAAGTGCGGGTTGGTGAATCTCATGTCTGCCTCGCTTTGCATTGGCACGAGGTGTATGTGTGCGTGCGGAACCTCAAGTCCCAGAACACATTGTCCAACCTTGACACACGGTATGGCCTTGCGTATGGCTGTAGCTACTTTCTTGGCAAAGACCTGCAGACCTGCCAGTTCCTCGTCGCTCAGGTCGAAGACGTAGTCAACCTCGTGTTTGGGGATGACCAATGTGTGTCCTTTCTGCAGGGGATTGATGTCCAGAAAGGCAAAATGGTTTTCATCCTCGGCAATCTTGTAGCATGGTATCTCGCCGGCCACTATGCGTGAAAATATGGTCATGAGTTCAGATATTGTAGTCTATGCAGGTGATTTCCAGTTGAATCTCGCCCTGAGGTACGCGTATTGTGGCGGTGTCGCCCACTTTCTTGCCCAAAAGTCCTTGTGCTATGGGGGTCTCCACGCTGATTTTCCCTGCGCGGTGGTCTGCCTCGGTAGCACTGACGATGGTGTATTTCATCTCCATGCCGTTCTTTGTGTTTTTCAGCCCAACGGTGGCCATAATCTGGACGGTGCTAGTGTCCATGTTGCGTGTGTCTATGATTTTGGCATCCAGTATGGTCTGCTTGAGCAATGCAATCTGTGTTTCCAGTTTGCTCTGCCATTCTTTGGCCGCATCGTATTCCGCATTCTCGCTGAGGTCACCCTTGTCCCTGGCCTCGGCTATTGCAGCACTTGCAGCGGGACGATCCACGCTCTCCATGTGCTGTAGCTTTGCTACGAGGTCATCGTAGCCTTTCTGTGACATGTATGCCATGTTATTATCTTTTGTTTGGTTGTTATTTTTACCTTGGTGATGTACTCTTTGTGGAGTGGGCATTCTTCCAAAGACCGCAAAATAAAAGAATCCCAGCCGTCAGGCCAGAACCCTTCATTTGCGCCTGCCTTTTGGCAGGAAGGCGTTGCAAAGGTATAACATTAAACCGAATAAACAATCATTAATGCCTGAAAATCTTTATTTTTGACCTTTTTTAGGTTTATTGTGTATATATATAATAAGGTATGCGGATGAATTTTGTACCTTTGTATGGAAATAGATGTTTTATATCCATATATATAGAAAACAATAAGATGAATGTAATTACTAAGACTGTGTCTCTTCCTGATGGACGTGTCATCAGCATAGAGACCGGAAAGCTTGCCAAACAAGCCGATGGTGCCGTGATGTTGCGTATGAACAACACCGTGCTCCTGGCCACTGTTTGCGGTGCCAAGGATGCAGTTCCCGGCACAGATTTTATGCCTTTGCAGGTAGAGTATCGCGAAAAGTACAGTGCTGCCGGTCGTTTCCCCGGTGGATTTACCAAACGCGAGGGCAAGGCCAATGACGATGAGATTCTGACTTGTCGTCTTGTGGATCGTGCCCTGCGTCCGCTGTTCCCCTCCGACTATCATGCCGAGGTTTATGTGAACGTTATCCTGTTTTCTGCCGACGGTGTAGACATGCCGGATGCATTGGCCGGTTTTGCCGCCAGTGCCGCCCTGTGTTGCAGCGATATTCCTTTCGAGGGACCCATCAGCGAGGTGCGTGTCGCACGTGTGGCCGGCGAATACGTTATCAACCCGACCTTTGCTCAGTTGGAGAAAGCCGATATGGATCTGATGGTGGGAGCCACCGAGGAGAATATCATGATGGTAGAGGGCGAGATGAAGGAGGTCAGCGAACAGGATTTGCTGGGTGCTCTGAAAGCTGCTCATGAGGCTATCAAGCCCATGTGCCGTTTGCAGAAGGAACTCGCTCGCGAGTTGGGTACCGATGTGAAGCGCGAATACTGTCACGAGGTTAACGATGAAGAGTTGCGTGAGCAGGTTAAGGCAACTTGTTATCAGCCCGCCTATGATGTTACCAAGCAGGCTCTGGAGAAGCATGCCCGTGCAGAGGCTTTCGAGAAGATTCGCGAGGACTTTAAGTTGCAGTATGCTGCTGCACACACAGAACTGACCGACGACGAATTGGCCGAGAAGAATGCTTTGGTCGACCGTTACTATCACGATGTGGAAAAGGATGCCATGCGCCGATGCATATTGGACGAGGGTATCCGTCTGGACGGTCGTAAGACCACGGACATACGTCCCATCTGGTGTGAGGTAAGCCCTCTGCCAATGCCTCACGGCAGTGCCATATTCACCCGTGGCGAGACCCAGTCTCTGAGTACTACCACTCTGGGTACCAAGATGGATGAGAAGATGGTTGACAATGTGCTTGACAAGAGCTATATGCGTTTCCTCCTGCACTATAACTTCCCGCCGTTCTCCACTGGCGAGGCTAAGGCACAGCGTGGCATAGGGCGTCGTGAGATAGGTCACGGCCATCTGGCATGGCGCGGTCTCAAGGGACAGATTCCTGCCGACTACCCCTATACCATACGTGTGGTGAGCGACATTCTGGAGAGCAACGGATCCAGCTCTATGGCAACGGTATGTGCCGGCTGCCTGTCGCTGATGGATGCCGGTGTGCCTATGAAGGCTCCCGTAAGCGGTATTGCCATGGGACTTATCAAGAACCCGGGTGAAGACAAGTATGCCGTCCTGTCGGACATTCTCGGTGACGAGGATCATCTGGGCGATATGGACTTCAAGACAACTGGTACGCCAAACGGCCTGACGGCAACGCAGATGGACATCAAGTGCGACGGTCTGTCGTATGAGATTCTGGAGAAGGCTCTGATGCAGGCCAAGGCCGGTCGTGAACACATTCTGGCCGAGATGCTCAAGACGCTGCCCGCATCGCGTCCCGAACTCAAGCCCCATGTTCCACGCATTGAGCAGCTTATCATTCCCAAAGAGTTCATCGGTGCTGTCATTGGCCCTGGCGGTAAGATTATCCAGGGTATGCAGGAAGATACAGGTGCTGTCATTACCATTGATGAGGTGGATGGCGTAGGCAAGGTTCAGGTGTCCGGTTCAAGCAAAGCCGTTATTGATGCAGCCATGAGCAAGATTAAGGCTATTGTTGCCGTGCCCGAGATAGGCGAGGTATATGAAGGCACAGTGCGCTCCGTTATGCCTTATGGCTGTTTCGTCGAGTTCATGCCGGGCAAGGACGGTCTGTTGCACATCAGCGAAATAGACTGGAAGCGACTGGAGACAGTAGAGGAGGCTGGTATCAAGGAGGGTGACAAGCTTCAGGTCAAGCTCTTGGAAATAGATCCGAAGACTGGTAAGTTCAAACTTTCCCGTCGTGTGCTGATAGAGAAGCCAGAGGGATATGTTGAGCGTGAGCGTCGTCCCCGTCCCGAGCGTCCTGTGCGTGGCGAGCGTCCCATGCGCGGCGAGAGAGGGGAACGTGGTGAGCGTCGTCCCCGTCCGCAGTTCCCTGCCAACGAGTCAGGGGAGAGTGCAGCAGAGTAATCGAGAGAGAGTGCAGTGCCGCTGCCCCGTCTCGCGCCTCCGCCTGTCCATGGTGGCGGGGCGTTGTGCATGGCAGATGCACATAATCCATCAAGGAGTCGTGTCGAAACGGGCGCGGCTCTTTTTTTTGTAGGCCGTGGAGGCTGTCGTCGGATGACGGTTGCAGGGGTGGCAGGTTCAGGGCTCTAATGGTTACATATATTCGTCTGGAGTGGACTATAGCATTATTTGTTCGACATAAGTAATACGTGAGCCTTAATACACAGGAAGATAACAGACCATTCCACACTTTTTTGTGTTTCTATTAGAATTACGGCAGACTATAAAATATGTAAAATCATAACAAGTCTCGGCGGTAAAACATATACCGTCAAGACTTGTTCTTAGTAAAAAAAACAACTAGTTAACGTCCTGCATAATTACCAATAGTAGACACTGGCACAATAATCATATTGTCCGCGTGCATCATCACTATAACCATTATAAGGATTTCGTACTACACTATATGTCATAGTAAGATTCTTGCCATTCCTCTTTTCTACAGCACGGAGTTCCATACTATTTATGTCAAACTCCGCTTGTAGACTTTATTTTGATGCGGCACCATTTCGTCCAACCATTGTTATTTTATAAACAGTTATGGATTTGAAAGCTGATGCGTATTTATATGAACCCATGTGTCGTTCCATTTTGGACGTCACGGCAAATGACATCATAGATAGTATTGCTATTGTAGTAACCGCATATAAAATGATCTTTTTCATAGTCTAATCTTGATAGTAATTACATACATCGTCATAGATGTTTGAGGCTATGGAAGTTGCATATGTACTTATAACACCTCCTACGGCAGCACCTCCGGCACCACCGATTGCAGCAGCAGCACTAGTTATGACAGATGACAAGGTAAGTTTCAGGTAAGTTTTAGCAATATCTTTTGTGTATTTATTACCACATAATATGTCGTATACTATACGTCCAGATTTATCTTCATGCCGTTTAACAGAAAGGTTGACGAGTGTTTTCGACTGCTGTGAATTATCATCTTCGATAACAAAAGTATTACCATAAGAAACAAGGTATACACCATCTTTGATTTTAGTCCGCTTTTGCGCATCTGCATTATTTGGAATCATCAACAACGCGAATATGGCAATAATTACCCCAAATATTTTTTTTCATTGTAGTAAATTTATTGAAGAATTGTGAAACTTAATCTACGATTCTGCTTTCTATTTTCACAAGAATTATTCTCCACTATTGGTTCGCTTTCACCTCCCGTGATTGTTGAGATTCTCTCGGCAGAAATACCTTTTTCAACTAAATATGCTTTTGCCGTATCTGCACGACGGAGTCCGACACGTTCATTGACGGATTTATATCCGATATTACAGGTATGCCCTTTAATCTGGAGTGAAAGATCTGAATAATTGTTCAAAACTTCTGCGATATTATCAAGAGACTTCTTTTGCTCGTCATTGAGGCCGGTATCATCAAAAGCATACTCATTAATAACGTTTGTCATGGCTGATTCAATAGCATTTTCCTTTGCTATTCTTTCTCTCTCGAGTCTCTCTGCTTCTTCTTGTGCCGCTACTTCTTCTGATGTGGGATCTGCTGGGATTTGTAACTGGTCATCCGTATTCAAAATAACTTCTGCGACTTCCTCTATCTGATCAAGAAAATGGCAGAGAGTGTGAAGCAACCGTTGTCGTATAACAGGCTGAAGAATGTAATCGTGGCAACGGGGTCGCCCATCAGTGTGCCTACTACGATAGACTATGTGGACTACGCCTCTGACAGTTGGCTGATACTACCCATGGAGAACGAGGTAGGAAAGTTGACGGAGAAGGAGACACAGAAAAAGTACTATTTTATCGACAACGGTTTGTTGAACCTGTTCCTGATCAACTCAGAGACATCACTATTGGAAAACATGGTGGCGGTGGAACTGTGCAGGCGATTTGGCAAGGAGAATGTGTTTTTCCTGAAAGCGGAGAAGGAGATAGTTTTCATGGTTCCTGACGAGAAGTTGGCCATACAGGTGTCCTACAGCATCAAGGATGAGACCACTTACAACATGGAGGTGCCGCCATTGGCGAAATATGCCAAGGCGCATGAGGACTGGAAGTGCCTGCTGATTACGTATGACGAGGAGGCCATGGAAGAGGGAATACCTGTGGTTCCGGTTTGGAAGTGGCTGATGGAGTTGTGAGTTTTTGGGGAAGGACTGCAAGAAGTCCCAAAACCTTGCCGACAGGGCGTGTGTTGTCTATGCGCTGAGTGCCAATGTCTTACTAAATGATAAGATTGAGGAATTTGGCAAGTACTACTAAGAATGATTAATCTTTAGAGTTTCCCCTCCTTTTTAGGATAAATAAAGCGTGCGAGTCCATAAATATAGCGGCGGAAACCGGGGCGGTAATCCAAAAGACGGTCAAACCATTCGAGATGTGGATTTGCTAACTTTACCACGTATCCAACATAAAACATGGCAAAGAGTGTACCGGGACCTACAACAGTCCATGGCCATACACCAAAAAAGTAAAAACCGGAAATGACGGCCAACACTACCAATGTAGTATCAACAATCATTTTAACAAACGGAAATGGCTTACCGGATACCCGAGAGATAGCGACCTGTATGCCCTCTCCGGGCATTGTTACCGACCCACACCTGATTTCAATGGCTACGGCACATCCAAGAATGGTTGCTCCTATGAATTGAGCGATTATCTGGCAGGGAAGTGCTCGGTATGTTGAAAAGAAAGACGTAAGCCACATATTAAGGTCAAGTAGGCTCCCGAATACGAATCCAATCAACAGCTGAAAAAGCTGTATGCTTTCAAATCTCTTACGTAGCACCAGAATCTGGGCTGCAACCAAAATGACATTCATTATATTGGTGTAATTTCCTATGGTCAATCCGGGAGTAAGCCCCGCTTCGCCAGCCAGACTGAACGACATGGGAATAGAGGATATTACACCGCTCCCAAGGTTTGACCGCACACACAGTGCAACCCCAAAAGTCATGAAAAACATGGAAATGAGCAAAAAAATGTGCTGCCAAATAAATCCGATTATCTTTTCTTTGTTCTTGTTCATTATAACAGAGGTGCGTTTTTCTACTTGTAAGTGCAAAGTTAAGCAATAAAAATGACAAACTAGACAAACTAGACAAACCTGTGTTTCTTTTACAGACAACAGGACATGCGCTCGACTTTGACAGGTCAAGTGCTTGTCCTTTTTTCTTGTAACTACCAATCGGGAAACCGATAACAGTGGCTCAGTGGCGGAACAGGGTGGAAAACATTTGTGCTATGCCGGCGACATTTAGTAGACTTCTCTCTCTCGCGTGCGTGCGAGCTCACGCACGTACATTATGTATGGGGAGTACGCCGGATGAGAAATGGGTGGGGAAAGTAAGGACGGATGAAGGGGGGGCTGCGAGACACCTATTTCAGGACGGCATGACGTGCGTTTGTGCACCGCGAAAGCGAGATAACTATTTGCGGTACAATAAGATACAAGTGAGGCTACGTAAAGAATGAAGACACTGTGAGCA
>CAMWRK010000082.1 GCA_947176655.1 uncultured Prevotellaceae bacterium
ACTCACAGCATAGACTACAGTCGTTGCGTTGCCTGTATGGACTGCATCGGAAAATGCAGAAAGGGAGCCATAAGCTATGCCCATAACGTGACACCAGATGCCATGCAGTCTGCCGGCTCAGCCGAAACGGTATCATCTTCGCGCCGCGCCTTTCTTGCAGGTAGTGCCGCGTTTGCCGTATCTGCTGCCGTCAAGGCACAGAAGATGAAGGTGGACGGAGGTCTGGCCGTAATAGAAGACAAGGTGGCACCGGTACGCCAGACACCTGTCATACCGGCAGGGGCAAAGGGCCTGCGCCATTTCACGCAGCATTGCACGGCGTGCCAGTTGTGCGTGTCGGTCTGCCCCAACAATGTATTGCGGCCATCTTCGGAGTTGTCGCGGCTGATGCAGCCCGAGATGTCGTATGAGCGTGGATATTGCCGCCCCGAGTGCACCCGCTGTTCTGATGTCTGTCCTGCCGGAGCCATACGTCCGGTCACTGTCGAGAAGAAGTCGTCCGAACAGATAGGCCATGCTGTATGGATAAAGAAGAACTGCATACCTGTACGCGACGGCCATTCGTGTGGCAACTGTGCAAGGCATTGTCCCACTGGAGCCATACAGATGATTCTTTCCGATGAGAGTAACAAGATGTCACCCAAGATACCGGCCATAGACACGGAGAGGTGTATCGGTTGTGGCGCGTGTGAGAATCTGTGTCCTGCAAGGCCGTTCAGTGCCATTTATGTGGAGGGACACGAGAGTCACAGAACAATTTAGGCAGGTCATGAGACGGAAAGCCTTGCTCACGGACGAACGTACGATACGGAACATTTTTTTACGACACACTGAAAAACAGACAATACTATGGACAGACGCGAATTTCTGAAAATATGCGGGATAAGTTCGGCCACAATGGCATTGGGCGGATGCAGATTAGGCAGCCAGAAAAGCAATGGCGTTGGCGAAGCGACTCCTGTTCCTGTGGACGGCATGACATATCGCAGTTTCCCGTCTTTGGGCGATGACAAGGTTTCGTTGCTGGGGTACGGCTGTATGCGCTGGCCTACGATACCCAATCCAGACGGAAATGGCGATGTCATAGATCAGGATGCGGTCAATGCACTTGTGGACTATGCCATAGAGCATGGGGTGAACTTCTTCGATACGTCTCCGGTTTATGTACAGGGATGGTCTGAGCGCGCCACGGGCAATGCTCTCAGCCGCCATCCGCGCGAATCGTATTATGTCAGTACCAAGCTCTCCAATTTCTCCGACTCCTCGCGCGAGAACTCGTTGGCCATGTATCACAATTCCTTTCGCAACCTGCAGGTCGACTATATAGACTATTATCTGCTACATGCTATCGGTGGTGGCGGAATGCCGGAGTTCCGCAAACGTTATGTGGACAACGGCATTCTGGACTTTCTTGTCGGGGAGCGCAAGGCCGGTCGCATACGCCGTCTGGGCTGGTCGTTCCATGGCAGCAAGGAGGTTTTTGATGAAATGCTTGCCATGCACGATACGTACCACTGGGATTTTGTCCTCATACAGATGAACTACGTTGACTGGCATATTGCCAAGGGCAGTGGGATAGGGGCGGAGTACCTCTATACGGAATTGACCAAACGGAACATTCCCGTGATGGTGATGGAGCCGTTGCTTGGCGGACGTCTGTCCAAGGTGCCAGACCATATTGTGGGACGTCTGAAGCAGCGTGATCCGGAGCGCAGCGTGGCATCGTGGGCATTCCGCTTTGACGGCAGTCTGCCGGGGGTACTTACCGTGCTCAGCGGCATGGTATACATGGAACATCTTCAGGATAACATACGTACTTATTCCCCGCTGGTGCCGTTGAACGACGAGGAGCGCGACTATCTCTTCGAGACGGCGAAACTCATGGAGCAGTATCCTACCATACCTTGCAATGATTGCAAATATTGCATGCCATGCCCATACGGAATAGACATTCCTGCCATATTGGTGCACTACAACAAATGCGTGAACGAAGGTAATGTGCCGGAGAGCCGTCAGGACGAGAATTACCGCAAGGCACGCAGGGCGTTCCTCGTGGGATATGACCGCAGCGTTCCGGCTCTGCGTCAGGCAAACCATTGCATAGGATGTAATCAGTGCAGCTCTCATTGTCCACAAAAGATAAACATTCCGAAGCAGTTGCGCAAGATAGACGACTTTGTGGAAAAACTCAAGCAGAACACTTTATAATTTATTAATGACATGAACGTATGTTCGGAATAGGATTTCAGGAAATAATAGTCATAGCACTGGTGGTACTTCTGTTTTTCGGCGGCAAGAAGATTCCGGAGCTGATGCGAGGCTTGGGCGAAGGCGTGCGCAGTTTCAAGGATGCCATGGACGGAAAGTCCGACAAGGATGTACAGAAACAGGAAACACCGGACGAGAAATAGTTGTCCCGGCATGGGAGCATGGTTATAGGCACAGGCTCCGAATCAGTTTGCTATGTCAGAACCTCAGACATTCTGGGAGCACCTCGATGAGCTGCGTGGCAGCATCATACGCATGATTATCGCTATGGTGTGCTGTGCCGTTGTGGCGTTTTGTTTCAAGGACACTCTTTTCGATGTTATCCTTGCTCCGCAAGGCGACGGCTTCATCACATACCGCGTTCTGGAACGACTCGGAGGAATGTTCTCTGCACCGGACGGTGATGACATATTGTCTCCGATGGCTGTCCGCCTTATAAACACAGGGCTGGCGCAGCAGTTCATGATTCACGTCAAGACATCCATGGGCATTGGCTTCATGATGGCATCGCCCTATATCCTGTATCTGCTGTTCCGTTTTGTATCACCGGCTCTGTATGCCGGCGAGAGACGCTATGTCCGTAGTCTTGTATCCGGAGGATACATGATGTTTATGGCAGGTGTCCTGCTCGGCTACTTCCTTATATTCCCACTTACTTTCCGTTTTCTCGGCACATATCAGGTCAGTACTATTGTGGAAAATACCGTGACTTTGGAGTCGTACATCGACACCATGATAATGATATGCTTGTCCATGGGCGTTGTCTTTGAGATACCGGTGCTGTGCTGGATTATGGGGCGTATGGGCATTATCGATGCCGCCATGATGAGGCATTACCGCCGCCACGTCATAGTTCTGTTGCTTGTTGTCGCGGCAATCATCACCCCCACGTCCGATGTCTTCACACTTTTGCTTGTTTCGTTGCCCATGTGGCTGTTATATGAATTGAGCATCCACATCGTCGGTTTGCACCGGGATCGTGGATGCTCATGAGGAAGAGCTTATCCTGTATTATTTTATTGCTTGCTTTTGTCTGTCTGTTGCTATGATGTCATCGGATCAGGCAGTTCTCCGTACACTTGCGTTTGCTGACTATGGCATCAATGGCGGCAACGGCGGTGATGGTGAGAATATCGCGCACGCTGCTTTCGAAGTCGGTAAAGTGTATGGGTTTGTTCAGACCAATCTGCAACGGACCGATAACCTCCACACCGGAGGACATGTACTGAATGAGTTTGCTGGCGGCATTGGCACTCGAGAGGTTGGGGAAGATGAGCGTGTTGACATCCTTCCCGTGAAGACGTGTAAAGGGATATTTGCGGTCACGCAGTTCACGATCCAGAGCTATGTTGACCTGCATTTCGCCGTCGATAAGGCGTGACGGATCTTCCTCCTGCAGTATGCGCACGGCTTCGTGAACTTCTGCTGGAGAACCGGCAGTGTCGGATCCGAAGTTGGAATAGCTTGCCATTGCCATGACAGGTTCGTGGTTGAAGATGCGCACGGCGCTTTCCATCAGACGTGCCACATCTACCAGAGTGCTTGTGCCAGGATGACGGTTGATGAGGGTATCTCCTATGAAGAAGGTGCCCTTCTTTGAGTTGAGAATGTGCATCGTGGCGAAATGTTCGAAGCCGGGTCTTATGCCCACAACCTCTTTGGCAACCTTGATGGTATTGCTGTATTTCGTATATACGCCAGTGATGAAAGCGTCGGCCTCTCCAGTCTCCACCATCATCATGCCAAAGTAGTTGCGCTCGAACATCTTGTCGTTGGCTTCCTCGAGGGTATAGCCCTCGCGTGCGCGCTTCTCGGCCAGCAGTTGTGCATAGCGTTCGCGGCGCGGGGCCTCGCGGTCGTGGCGCAGGTTGACAATCTCTATGCCGTCGAGGGAGAGTTCCAGTTCGGCGGCTTTCTTGGCTATCATTTCGTCGTTGCCCAAGAGGATGGGGTGGCAGATGCCTTCGTTGCGTGCCTCTACGGCAGCCTTGAGCATGGTGGGGTGGATGCCTTCGGCAAAGACTACACGTTGCGGATTGCGGCGGGCTGTCTCGTAGAGCTGTTGTGTGAGTTTGCTTTCTTGCCCCATGATGTTTTTCAGATGTGCGGCGTATGCATCCCAGTCGGTGATGTCCTTGCGCGCCACACCGCTTTCCATAGCGGCTTTGGCCACGGCCATGCTTACTTCGGTGATAAGACGCGGATCTACAGGCTTGGGGATGAAGTAGTCCCTGCCGAATGTGAAATTGTTTACGTTGTAGACCTCGTTGACAACATCGGGCACAGGCTTCTTGGCCAGGGCTGCAATGGCGCGCACGGCGGCCAGTTTCATTTCCTCATTGATTGCCGTGGCCGCAGTGTCCAGCGCGCCACGGAAAATGTACGGGAATCCTATGACATTGTTTATCTGGTTGGGATAGTCGGAGCGTCCCGTTGACATAAGTATGTCCGGACGGGCTGCAATGGCCTCTTCGTAGGTTATTTCCGGTTCGGGATTTGCCAGGGCAAACACTATAGGCATGTCGGCCATGGAGCGTATCATGTCCTGTGAAAGCACACCTCCCTTGCTCAGTCCGAGGAACACGTCAGCACCTTGGATAGCTTCGGCCAGAGTGTGTACATCGCGCCGGGGGGTGGCAAACTCTTTCTTCTCGGGTGTGAGGTTGTCACGGTCGTCGGTGATGACACCTTTGCTGTCCAGCATCAGGATGTTCTCGCGCCTGGCACCGAGAGCGACATACAGTTTGGTGCATGAAATGGCAGCTGCGCCGGCACCGTTGACAACGATGCGGACATCCTCGATGCGTTTGCCGGCCACTTCCAGAGCATTGAGCAGGCCTGCGCTGGATATTATCGCCGTGCCGTGCTGATCATCGTGCATGACCGGAATGTCCAGCTCTGCTTTCAGACGGCGTTCTATCTCGAAGCATTCCGGAGCCTTGATGTCCTCCAAATTGATGCCTCCGAACGTCGGGGCTATGGCTTTGACAGCCTGGATGAATTTCTCCGGATCCTTCTCGTTGACCTCTATGTCGAACACGTCTATGCCGCCGTATATCTTGAACAGCAGCCCCTTGCCCTCCATGACGGGTTTGCCGCTGACGGCACCTATATCGCCCAGACCGAGGACTGCTGTGCCGTTGCTTATGACGGCCACGAGGTTGCCTTTGCTGGTGTACTTGTAGGCATCGTTAGGGTTCTTCTGTATCTCCAGACATGGTTCGGCAACACCGGGAGAGTAGGCCAGTGACAGGTCTGTCTGTGTGCTGTATGGTTTCGTTGGCACAACTTCAATCTTGCCGGGTTTGCCGTTGGCATGATATGCCAGAGCGGCTTCTCTTGTTATCTTTGCCATAAAATATGATGTATGTTGTGAGGTTTTTCTTGTTGTTCGATTGTGGTGCAAAGGTAGTGCTTTTCTCTCAAATGCAGATTCCGACTCATGTAAAAAATATTGTATTATCCATGGTTATAAGTATTGGCGGGTTTAACTTATGACCTCAATGAACCTGCGCAGAAAATCGGTAGGCAGTCCACGTCGCGATGCGTAGTCCTGCAGCTGGTCTTCTCCTATGGCTCCGACGGAAAAGTGTTTGCAACTGGGGTGTGCGAACATAAGTCCCGATGTGCTGGCATGGGGACTCATGGCACCGTTTTCCGTAAGCGTGATGCCAAGTGACAGGAAATCCAGCAGGTGAGCGATCAGGAAATTCAGGCTTTGATCCGGTAGCGACGGGTATCCAACGGCAGGACGCTTGCCTGTGTAGCGTTCGGCAAACAGTTCCTTGGGACAGAGGGATTCGTGCGGAGCATAGCCCCATATGCGCCGTCTCACTATCTCGTGTCCGCGCTCCGCTGTCGCTTCTGCCAGCCTGTCTGCCAGGGTCTGTTCCGCCAGACCGTCCACGTTGAAGGGTACCGTGGATGCAAAGACACCGATTTTCTCGGCTGTCATATCAGTCGGCGGAACAAAATCGGCAAGGCATAGAAAAGGCGGATGCTGCTGTCTGAGAAGCGGTAGAACGGTACTCTTGTTGTGGCTCGGGGTGTGATAGAGAACAATGTCCTCGTCTCGTGAATGGGCAGAGAAGAGTCCCACACGGAAGTACGTCTGCCGGCCTTCGCGTGTCCACCGTTCCAGAATGGCGTGGGCTTCTGATGTCAGTTCGCCTGCCAGTTCCTCTTTTATTCCCCATGTATGATAGAAGTATGTCCAGTTGATATACGGGACGAGTTCGGAGATCTGGAAACTGAGTGTCGTTGTCATTGTTACATGCCCAGGTGGTGCCATGAATTGGCTGTTCATTGTTGAATCATGGTCAGAAAATCATCCTCTGTAACGAGTCTTATGCCCAGCTTTTCGGCTTTTTCCAGTTTGGATGGCCCCATGTTGTTTCCGGCGAGAATGAACGCAGTCTTGGCGGAAATGCTTCCGACATTCTTGCCGCCGTGCTGCTCTATCATGCGTTTGTATTCGTCACGTGAATGGTGGGAGAATACTCCGCTTATGACGATGCTCTGTCCTTTTAGCACATCGCTGTGGGCTGCCAGTTGTTCGTCCGAAAGCGCAAACTGGAGACCTGCCAGTCTTAACTTCTCGATGAGGGCGCGGTTTTCATCCGAGGCAAAGAAGTTGACAACGCTTTCCGCTATAACCTTTCCTATGCTGTCCGTGTCCAGAAGCTGTTCTGCTGTAGCCGACATCAGTGCATCGATGTTTTTGAATTTGCGTGCAAGTGTCTTGGCGGCAATCTCGCCGACAAACCTTATTCCAAGAGCAAAGAGCACTCTTTCAAACGGGACATCAGTACTGCGTGCCACGCTTTCTGCCACCTTGGCATCGTGTCTGATACGGTAGAAATCCGAGACATCGTGAAGCCATCCGTTGTTATAGTACTGTTGTATCATTTCCGGACCTATGAGGCTTATGTTCATTGCCTTGCGTGAAACAAAATGTTCCATCCGTCCTATAATCTGCGGCGCGCAGTGCAGGTCGTTGGGACAGTAGTGCGAGGCTTCTTCGGCTTCGCGTACCAGCGGCGTGCCGCAGACAGGACAACGATGTATGAAACGGATTGGCGCGCCTTGCGCTTCTCCATGTGTCCCATCGGTATTTTTGCCGACTATCTTCGGTATGATTTCGCCGCCTTTCTCTACCAGTACGCGGTCACCGACGTGCAGATCCAGGGCATCCATGACATCGGCATTGTGAAGCGTCGCCCTGTGCACCATGGTGCCTGACAGTTGTAAGGAATCCATGTTGGCAACAGGTGTCACAACGCCTGTGCGTCCCACTTGGAACGTTACCTCGCGCAGTGTCGTTTCGGCTTGTTCGGCTTGGAATTTGTAGGCAATGGCCCACCGTGGGGATTTGGCAGTCATGCCCAATGCCTTCTGCTGGGCGATGGAATTTACCTTGAGAACAATACCGTCGGTTGCTACAGGTAATTCCCTCCTGTGCGTGTCCCAGTAACGGATATATTCCCAGACCTCTTCCAGACTGTTGCACAGTTTCATATCCCGGCTCACCCTGAATCCCCATGAGCGTGCCGTTTCCATGTTTTCGAAATGTCCTTCGGACGGAATAGTGTCACCTAATAGATAATATAGATACGCATCAAGTCCGCGGCGGCTGACAACCTTGGGGTCTTTGCTTTTGAGTGTGCCAGAGGCTGCGTTTCGGGGATTGGCAAAAAGAGCTTCGCCGGATTGTTCGCGTTCTGCGTTCAAACGCTCGAAGTTCTGCCATGGCAGCAGGATCTCGCCTCTTATTTCAAATTCTTCCGGAATCTCGGCTGTACCTGTTTCAAGAACAAGCGGAATGGAGCGTATGGTGCGCACGTTGGCGGTCACGTCATCGCCATGGATGCCGTCGCCTCGCGTCACGGCCTGTTCAAGCCTGCCATTGCGGTAATGAAGAGAAATGGACAGTCCGTCGTATTTCAGCTCGGCACATATCTGGAACGGTTGTCCGTGCAGTCCGTCCGACACGCGCTGGTAGAAGTCGCGTATTTCGGTCAGGTTGTACGTATTGGCAAGGGAAAGCATCGGATGGCGGTGCGGTACGGTACGGAATTCGTCGTTCAGGTCGCTTCCGACACGCTGTGTGGGAGAATCGGGGTCATACATCTCCGGGTGTCTGTCTTCCAGTTCCTGTAGTCTGCTCATCATCTTGTCGAACTCCATGTCGGAGACAGACGGAGAGTTCATAACGTAGTAATCGTAGTTGTAACGGTGCAGCTGTGTCCGCAGATTCAGTATGTCCTCTTTTTCGTCCATGTGCTTGCTATTTGTAGTGCATTTGTTATGCAAAATTAATAAAAAAGGAACACTCCGCCCCGATATGTCGTCAAAATGTTGTATTTTTGTAGGCAACATAATGTAACACAACGAACCAACGATATTGTATGGCTCAAAATAAATTCAGGGGGCTTGGTGTAGCTCTTGTTACACC
>CAMWRK010000083.1 GCA_947176655.1 uncultured Prevotellaceae bacterium
CTGGCTTGCCTTGGCATACAGTTCCGGTATGTTGGCTGTGCGTCCGTATTCGCTTCCGGCCAGCGTGATGTTGTGCGTAGTTGTTGCCGTAGGCCACAGGCAGAATCCGTCGTGGTGCTTTACCACGGCAATGCCGCCGTTCATACCAGCCGCTTTCACTGATGTAATCCACTGTTCAGGATTCGGCATACCTTTAGGCGCATAGATGCTTTCCTGCTCATTACCGTTACCCCACTCTCTTCCGGTAAATGTGTTCATACCGTAGTGGAAGAAGGCATAAAACTCCGTCTCGTTCCACAGAATCTGTCGTCTGTGTGGTACCGGGTGGCATGGCGCAGGTACATTGTCCGGATTGGCCAATTCCTGAGGAATCACCTGAAACTCCTGGGCAAATCCCGCCAGAGGGATTGTAAGCCCCAAAAGAAGTGTCTTGATCTTCATTGTTTTCTTTAGTTTATTGGTTTGTATTTCATTTTAGCCAAATAAAGTCTCTTTAATACGTTACGAATATAGTTATTTATCTTCAAATGTCAAAGGAAATTGCCAGAAATTATGTTTATCTTTGCAACATTAAGTAAGTAACAGTTTAAAGTTACTTGCCGGATACGGCATCACGTTATACGGATATTCACATATAATGTCATTGCCTGACAAGCCCCTCGGAACAGATGGAACTTTTCTGGACATACTGCACCCCCAACCTTCTGGCAATGACCATAGCATGGTTTCTGCCGCTGTCACGCATACGCATATCGCCGCATGGCTGTCCAATCTGACCGTATGCGGTTTCGGCATCTACATGATACACTACTTCTTCGTTTTTCTTGGATATGACATAGGTGCCCTGCTGCATATCATTGCTCCGTTGCGCATCCCGTTTTCAGCCATTGTCATATTGGTATGCTCCTGGTGCATAGTTGCAGCATTGCGCCGCCTGCTCGGACACCGTGCGGTCTATTTTCTGGGGTAGAATAACCAGTTGCCAACAACAATTAACGGTATCCGCATGACAAGTGCAGATAGCGTTAATCGTACATGAGTTTTTGTTTGATGCGTCGCTTCGGTTCAGCGGAGATTGTTCATGCGTGCAAGATATTTGCCGATGATGTCGAACTCAATGTTGACAACGCTACCAATAATGAAGTTATGAAAGTTGGTGTGTTCGAAGGTATAGGGAATGATGCACACCTGAAATGTGTCGGACGTGGGACGGCAGACTGTCAGGGATACACCATTGACGGTGACACTTCCTTTGTCCACGCAGAAATAGCCGCGTCTGACCATGTCGTTGTCGCTGTCATATCTGAACGTAAACTGGTGAGACCCGTCCTGATCCTCTATGGCTATGCACTGCGCTGTACAGTCCACATGTCCCTGTACGATGTGGCCGTCCAGACGGCCGTTCATGAGCATGGAACGTTCTACATTGACTTCATCTCCAACATCAAGATGGCCTATATTACTGCATTCCAGCGTCTCGCGCATGGCGGTTACGGTATAGGTGCCGTCCTGCCGGCTGACAACGGTCAGACACACGCCGTTGTGTGCCACGCTTTGGTCTATACTCAGTTCCTCAACAAAGGAACATGACAGTGTCAGGTGTACATTGTCCTGCTCATGTTCTATGCGTACCACACGCGCCGTTTCTTCTATTATTCCACTGAACATTGCTGTATTTCTTAAAATATTTATGCTTAACGTACGCAAAGGTACAAATAATTGATGTGCCGATGAAAGTTTTTTGGGGAAGACTTAATCATAAATTATGTTAATGAATTAAACTGTGTCCGTGCTATGGCTGTCACACGTAAAGTAATTGACAAAAGTTATTGTTGAAACATGAAATACTGTCGTAAACGGATGTTTTTCACTTGTCCGGCTTGCCATTCATGAAATAAAAGAATAACTTTGCAGAGAGTAAAGAATGAAAAACAGACAATCCAACCGGTTATGATTAGAAAAACTTTCCTTGCCATGGCTGTGCTGTGCTATACAGGAGCATGGGCTGAGCCTTGGTCCCTGCGTGACTGCATCCAGCACGCACTGCAGAACAACATCACCATTCTGAAGAACCGTATCGGCGAAGAAAGCGGAAATGCATCGCTGACTCAGTCCAAGAGTGCCCTGTGGCCTTCGCTCAGTTTCAGCACTTCGCACGGTGTTGTTTACCGTCCAGGACAGGAGACTGAGACGTCCAGACCTGTAGACGGCGAATTAGTGACGACCAGCAGCAGTACCACGGCTAACAGTTCCTACGGCATAAACATGAACTGGACAGTATGGAACGGCGGCATCAACCACAAGACTGTGGAAGCCCAGAAAGTGAGTAACGAGATAAGCCGTCTGACCACGGAAACAAGCGAACTGACCATTCAGGAACAGATAGTTCAGCTATATGTACAGATAATGTACACTCGCGAGGCCGTCAAAGTAAACACCTCGCTGGTGGCCACGGCAGAGACGCAATACAACCGTGGAGTGGAAATGTACAACGAGGGAGAAATGGCACAGGCCGACCTGTTGCAACTGGAGGCACAACTGGCAAGCGCCCGCTACGATGTAGTGAACAGTCAGACACAGGTAGAGAACTATAAACGGCAATTGAAGAATCTTCTGCAACTGGACATGAACGTAGATTTCGATGTAGCCGGCGATATTCCTGCCGATGAGAGAGCTCTGGATGTCATTCCTGTGGCGCAGGAAGTGTACCAGCATGCCATGCTCATGAGACCGGAGATACGCGGGGCTGAGATGAGCGCGGAAAGCGCAGAGTTGCAATATGACATAGCCAGACGTGGATACTACCCTACTATCGGAATCAATGCCGGTGTGGCCGACAGCCACAATACCGGAAGCCGCAGCAATGTAGGTACCCAGATGAAAAACAACCTCAGTATGAGTGCGTCTGTAAGTTTGAGCGTCCCCATCTGGGATCAGCGTCGCACCAGCACCAACAAGCAAAAGGCTTTATTGCAGAAAACTTCTGCGCAACTGGACTTACAGGACAGGAAGAACAGCCTTTCTAGCACTATAGAACAGTTCTGGCTCAATGCTACCAGCGGACAGCAGCGGTTCGTTTCAGCCGAAGCAAAAAGCAAAAGCCAAAAAGCAAGTTACGAACTTGTGAACGAACAATTTGCCAACGGTCTGAAGAATGTTGTAGACGTGCTGCAAAGCCGGGACAATATTCTTTCCGCCGAGCAGGACAAACTGCAGAGCAAGTATACGACGTTGCTCAACATGCAGTTGCTCAAATTCTACAGTGGCGAAGAACTTGACTTTTGATAATCCACAATATACAACCGACAACAGATAAAGAAATTTCAATTGACAGATATGAAAAAGAACTTTTTTACTGCATCGCTTGCGGTAGTTTTGCTGACAGCCTGTAGCAGCGGTACACGATTTGAATATACGGAAGCGGAAGTGACTCGTGAGGACATCACCACAAGTGTAACGGCTACTGGTACCATAGAACCGGTGACGAGCGTCCAGGTAGGTACCCAGGTTTCCGGAATAGTCAGCAAACTGTATGTAGACTACAATAGTGTGGTGAAAGCAGGGCAAGTGATTGCCGAACTTGATCGCACCAATCTTATTTCCGAACAGGAAAGCGCGACGGCACAGTTGCGCAGTGCTGAAAGCGAGTTGGCGTACCAGAAAACCAATCATGACCGATACAAGAATCTTTACGACAAGGGACTTGTCTCCGCCAACGAGTACGAGAAAGCGCGCTTGTCCTTCCTACAGGCCAAGCATACAGTAACACAGCGTGAGGAGAACGTAAAGAAGGCACGTACCAACCTCGGCTATGCTACAATCACCAGTCCCATAGACGGTGTCATACTCAGCAAAGAGGTGGAAGAGGGTCAGACCGTGGCATCAAGCTTTAACACCCCCACCCTTTTCAATATAGCACAGGATTTGACCCAGATGCGTGTCATTGCCAATGTGGACGAGGCCGACATAGGCGAAGTACGTGAGGGACAGCGTGTCAACTTTACTGTAGATGCATTCCCCAGCATGACTTTCGATGGATACGTGCAACAGGTACGTCAGGAGGCCACTACGGAAAGCAATGTCGTAACATACGAGGTTGTCATATCGGCTCCGAACGATGACCTCAAACTGAAACCGGGACTTACAGCCAATGTAACAATCTTCACGCTGGAGGTGAAGGATGTGATAGCAGTACCGGCCAAGGCGTTACGTTTCACACCGAGAGAGTTGATGCTTAACGACGGAGAGACTATCGTGGACTGTGATGAGAAACCGAAGGTGTGGACACGTCAGGGACAAACCTACAAGGCCATTCCGGTGAAGACAGGAACCACAAACGGCATGCTCACTGAGGTTACGGCTGGTTTGAAGCCTGGTGACAAAGTTGTGACAGATATCCGTGCGCATGCTCCAGAACAGGAGCAGCAGCAGACACAGAACCCGTTCATGCCGGGACCGCGCAACAACAATAAGGACAAGAATGCCAAGAAGTAAAAGCCGGGTACGGTAAAACCATACTATAATACACGAACATCTACATTTGTCATGGCAGAATTCAAGGAGAATACCAATGTGGACGAGCATGGACGCAAATGCGTCATAGAACTGCAGAACGTAAGGCGTGAGTTCCATGTGGGCAGCGAAACGGTAAAGGCGTTGAGAGGTATCTCGTTCAAGATATATGAAGGAGAGTTCGTCACCATCATGGGAACATCAGGCTCCGGCAAGTCAACCCTTCTGAACCAGCTTGGATGTCTTGACACCCCGACTGACGGAGAATACTTTCTGGACGGTGTACCCGTAAGAAAGATGAAACGCAGGGAAAGAGCCATCTTGCGCAATCGCAAAATAGGCTTCATCTTTCAGAACTACAACCTGCTGGCCAAGACTACAGCCATAGAGAATGTGGAGCTGCCTCTGATGTATAATAAAAATTACAATTCGCGGCAAAGACGTGAAGCGGCAGTTAAGGCATTGCAACAGGTCGGACTTGGTAATCGTCTGGAACACAAATCAAACCAGATGTCAGGTGGACAGATGCAGCGTGTAGCCATAGCGCGTGCCTTGGTCAACAATCCGGCTGTCATTCTGGCTGACGAGGCAACTGGTAATCTGGATACACGCACGTCTTTTGAGATACTGTGCCTCTTTCAGGATTTGCACAGGCAGGGACGCACAATCATTTTTGTGACGCACAATCCGGAGATAGCGCAATATTCAAGCCGCAACATCATGTTGCGCGACGGTAAGATACGTTCCGACGTTGTCAACGACAACATACTTAGTGCAAAGGAAGCACTTGACGCTCTGCCATTGCCGCAGGACGACTAACACATCACTAACAGTTAATCGAAATGAGTTATCTGAACCTTTTGAAAGTGGCCGTGCGAGCCATACTCAGCAACAAATTCCGCTCGTTTCTGAGTATGCTTGGCATAATCATCGGTGTGGCCGCCGTGATAATAATGATGGCCATAGGCCAGGGTTCCAAAGAAAATGTCAAGGCGGAACTGAGTAAGATGGGTACCAATCTGCTTACAATACGCCCTGGAGCGGAGCGGCGTTTTGCCGGGGCGCGCCCAGATCCTTCGAGCATGCAGACTCTGAAGGATGCCGACGTGGAAGCCATCAGGCGCGAGGCGACACTGATAACATATATGTCGCCTGAGGTCAGTGCCAGCGGACAGGTTATCTTCGGAAACAAGAATACTACGGCAACACTCTATGGAGAAAGTCCGGAGTATCTTGAAATCAAAAAATGGGAACTTAAGGATGGTGAATGCTTCACAGAAGAGGACTGCCGCAAGAACTCCAAGGTCTGTGTGGTGGGAACCACGGTGGTGGAACAGCTCTTCGGTGACAAAGATTACAACTGCATAGGCAAGACCATCCGATTCAGGAACATACCTTTCAGAATAATAGGCATACTCAAGTCCAAAGGCTACAACAACTGGGGCATGGATCAGGACAACCTTCTCATTGCTCCTACCTCCACGGTAATGAAGCGTGTGGCCGCACAGACATGGTATTCTTCCATTGCTGTCAGTGCGCTAAGCGAGGAGATGTCGGATGCAGCCATAGACGAGTTGAAAGAGATTCTGCGCCGTACACATAAGATAAAGGAAGGGGACGAGGATGACTTCACTATCCGTTCGCAGCAGGAAATGATGGAAACGATGTCCTCCACCATGGACGGCATCACGTTGATACTTGTCGTTGCCGCTGCATTCTCGCTACTGGTTGCCGGTATCGGTATCATGAACATCATGCTGGTAAGCGTGACCGAACGCACCAAGGAGATAGGTTTGCGCATGAGCGTGGGAGCCAGCGGACTGGATATTATGCTGCAATTCCTGATAGAGAGTATAATGATTTCGCTTACAGGTGCCTTTCTCGGCGTCGCACTGGGATATGGAGGTTCTTTTGCAGCCAAGACGTTCCTGATGATGCCGTGCAGTGTGCCGCTGTGGTCTGTGTGGCTCAGCTTCGGTGTCTGTGCCTTCATCGGCATATTCTTCGGCTATCTTCCGGCGCGCAAGGCAGCCCGCATGGATCCTATCGAGGCCATCCGATACGAATAGAATAAACCGACCTATGAAAAAAATACGGTATGATACCGTGTATGTCAAATAATTGTTGTAAGTTTGTATCAGGAATTACCCCGCCCCATATAATATGTGGGGAAAATTTCTAATGACAATACTCCTATGAAAAAGATTATTCTGGTTATGTTGCTCTTGTTGCCAATAATGGCAACGGCTCAGAAAGTCAAGGAAGACAAACATGCGGCCAAGTATTTGAAAGGTGCTGTTCCCGTGGAGGACGGCATAGTGACTTTCAAAAAGACATTCCGCGTGCCGGGACAGACCGATGCACAGTTGTACGAAGCCATGCTGTTCTATGTTAAGGACAACCTTGTTGAGAAAGGCATAGAGGGTGCCGGAACCCGTATGCTCAGCGATGGCAAAGAGGATGGTATCATATCTGCACGCATTGAGGAATGGATGGTTTTCTCCAAACGTTTCCTCGAACTGGACAGAGCACGCCTGCGCTATCAGATCAATGTCACGACAGGCAATGCCGAAGTCAATATGATTGTCACGCAGATTTCTTATCTTTACGGTGAGGAATGGAATGAAAATAAGCCTACAGGCAAAGGTGGAGAGAGATACAGAGCTGAAGAATGGATAACTGACAAGGTTTCGCTTAACGGAAAAGGAACCAAGGTTCTTTCAGGCAGTGGCAAATTCCGCCGCCGTACAATAGACCGCATTACAGAAATATTCGAAAATGCCATGGACATGTTCGAATCCAAGGTTAAGGAAGAGAAAGCCAAAGGGCAGAATGAAACGAAGGTACAGAAACGCCAGTTCGTCGTTGACTAAATCTGTGACAAAAGTATAGCGCATTAGTATGGCAAACAAAGAAATGTCCCTTGAGGAACAGGTAGAGAAGATACGGGTCAGACGCAATGGTTCCGGAGAAAAAAAGGAGCGGGCACGCCGCATACTGAATAATGTCTTCCTCATACTTGCAGCTTGTGGCGTGGTGACCTATTTTTCCGGCGAGGAACACCATATAAACGGCCTTATACTGGTAGGCATGGCCATGGCATTCAAAGTCGTGGAGATATTTATAAGAATATTGGGATAGATACCGTTATATCTGCAAGCATACGTTGAGAAAGTTACTTACATTACTCATATTGATAGTGGGCCTACCTTCGTGGGCCCGCTTTGCTGTATCGTATCAGCATGACGATGATTTCTATCGCGATAATGACGAGATATCCGGTGAGCACGCTGAAAAACGTTCCACATCATGGGGACGCGATACGACTCGAGGTAAGCAGATTCCTCTGCCTATGGGTGTATTCCAGTGGAGAATAGACAGCCGTCTCGGTACGGTAATCCCTGCCGAGAACACAGATACCGCAGTGCATAACTTCCAGAACTGGAAGATGCAGGATGGAATGCGAGGAACATTTTCCCACATCGGCAATACCGGTTCGCCACGGTTGTCACGCATTTTCATGGACAGAAAGACGGACGAAAACTTCATTTTCCTTACGCCACTAAGTTATTTCCGCGGTAGTGTATCCGATTTTCTTTTTACCAACACCAAGAGTCCTATTACCAATCTTGCTTATCATTCATGCGGTGACAGCCAAGACGGCGAGGACAGGGTACGAGGCAACTTCGCCACAAATATTAACAAAGTGTCAGGAGTAGGTTTCAAGCTGGACTACAACTATTCGCGCGGTTACTACTCCAATCAGCAGAACAGCCAGTTCGGTGCCATACTGTATGGCTATCATCTGGGCGAGAGGTACAACATACACGCATATATCAACGCCAATCACATGAAAAGTGCCGAGAACGGCGGATTGGCAAATGACAACTATATAACCCAGCCTTGGATATACCAGCAGAAATTCGGCAGCAAGGATATTCCTGTAAATCTGTCTTCCACATGGAATATGAACGATGATGAGACCTATTACCTGAATCAGCGTTATAACATAGGATATGAC
>CAMWRK010000084.1 GCA_947176655.1 uncultured Prevotellaceae bacterium
CTATTTCACGGCGTGCACCAGGGCGTGCACCACTGATTGCATCACAAACCTGAACTATCGGGGCGATAAGTGATGTCATCTCCATTTCTTCGTGGTGGGCGCCTATCGCATTGCATATATCAGGCTTTTCTTTGTATTTCTCAGCTAACTTGGCTCCATAAAGTGCATGTGGCATTTCCGGTTCCTCGTCTGGTACCTTGCCGATGTCATGCAGGAGGCCGGCACGTTTGGCCTTTTTGGGGTTAAGTCCTAATTCGCTTGCCATGACAGCGCACAAGTTGGCGGTTTCTCTGGCATGTTGCAGAAGGTTCTGACCGTATGAACTGCGATACTTCATTTTACCGACGATACGTATAAGTTCCGGATGCAGACCATGGATGCCAAGGTCAATTGTTGTACGCTTGCCGGTTTCCAGAACTTCATCGTCAACTTGTTTTTTTACTTTGGCAACAACTTCTTCAATGCGGGCAGGATGTATTCTGCCATCAGAAACAAGTTGGTGTAGAGCAAGACGGCAAATCTCACGGCGTACCGGATCAAATGCGCTTATCACGATAGCCTCTGGAGTGTCATCCACAACAATCTCTACTCCGGTTGCATTCTCGAGAGCACGTATGTTGCGTCCTTCGCGTCCGATAACTCTGCCCTTTACCTCATCGTTGTCAATATGGAAAACTGTTACGCTGTTTTCTACGGCAGTTTCTGTGGCTACACGCTGTATGCTCTGGATAATGATTCTCTTAGCTTCTTTGTTGGCATTTATCTTAGCCTCGTCCATTATCTCATTGATATAGGCCTGGGCGTTGGTTCGTGCCTCATCCTTGAGAGAATCTATCAGTTGCTGTTTCGCTTCTTCTGCGGACAGGCCGGACAGTTCTTCCAATTTTGTCCGCGCCTGATTGACCAGGTCGGCTTGGCGTGCATCCAAATCTTCCTCTTTTTTCTCCAGAAGTGCCTGTTGGTTTTCCAGACGGTTACGCAGGGTTTCTGATTCCTGCTTGCGGCGGTTCAACTCATCCTGACGTTGGTTGAGCATCATTTCACGTTGCTTGTTCCGGTTTTCTGCCTGTTGCAGCTGTTGTGTCCGTTGTTGCACTTCCTTGTCCAATTCGTTTTTCTTGGAAAGAAATTTTTCTTTGACCTCCAGAAGTTTTTTCTGTTTAATGACTTCGGCCTCTTTCAGGATTTCCTCTTCCATTTTCTTCTGTTTTCGAGGCACTATTGTGAAATACCAGATAGCCCACCAGACTACAATCGCGGAGATTCCGCACACGATACCAATTATTATCTCGGTCATATCTTATTGTTGTATTTAAATAATATATTTAGTTTATTTTTCCAATCTTTGTTCGATTTCCGTGAGTAACGGATTCAACTTTTCCATTAGGGCAGTGTTGTCGTTATTTTCCATAGAGTGTTGCAGTCTTACAGCAATGTCGAGCATGCATAATACCATGTAGCGTTCAGTGGCGAGGCCTGGATAGCTGCGTGTATAGAAAGCGTATCTTTCTTTCATCAATTTCTCTGCCTGGCGGTACAGATGTTCCTCTTTTCGCGGAACTGTCATGGGAAGATCCCATGAGCCAAAGCGTATTGTAATATTCTGTAAGTCTTTCATTGTTATTGCACTTTCAGAGTTGCAAGGCATTTGTCTACAGACGCGATCATCTTATTGATACGCTTGCGTGTTGTTCTCAGATCGCCATTGTCTGCCATATCCATAAGTCGTGCCATCTTTAGAACCGCGTACTGTTCTTCCAGAACGCGGTTCTCCTCCTCCAGAATATTACAACGTTGCTCTTGTTCTGCCAATTTCTTTTTGGCATCTGTCAAAAGCAAATTGAGTTTGTCGTATTGCAGCATCATCTGGCGGATGCGTGTTTCAAGACGTGAGACTAAGACAGCAAGATCCTGATCCATGCTTATTCCGTGCTTTGAGGATTCGTCTCCTTTTTGGCAAGCATGACTGTCGTGTAAACATATTCAGTCATCCATGCTTCACTATATGATAATGCACTTTGGTATTTCCGCAGAGAGATGCATGTACGTCTTACTCCATCGTCTTTCCAGTCATTGCGCGTCATGATTTCATGAACCTGTTTCTCTACCATAGAGCGCATCGCTTTACGAAAGAAACCCGGCAGGCGAAATTTCCACTGCATAAGATTGCCCATCAGCATCATCAGATCCTGGCTGAATCCTTGGAATTGCAACAAATAAGATTGGACATCTTGAACGGTTCTACATCGTTTTTTGATGCTTTGGTCTATTTCTTTAAAAAATCCTTCGCTGATATTATATATGCCCTGCAGCATTCTCATGCACTGCTTCTTTTCTGCCATACCAAGTTTGTTGCTTTGTGTTGCCACATGATATGTTTGCTTGAATACACGCAAATCTGGCAATGCGGCTAAGTTGTTTATCCCTATTTGGGCAGCAATGGCCGCTTGATAATAAACGCGTATAAGAAGCATGAAGTCTTCTACGCCGCCAACATTGCTTTTGTCTTTCTTCTTGAATAGTTTGTTGAATATACTCATGTTGTCAGAATATTGGGTGTGAGTTATTAGATGCCTGAGTAAAAAAGCTAAATCCAGTCATCTGTTTCTGTAGGCTTGTTGTTGTCGGGGTATAATGATTGTGATTGATCCTGGTCGTGCTCCATTGGATTGTCTTCATCATGTATTCTTTTTTCGTCTATGTTGTCATTATTACCGATGAGGTCATGATTAATACATGACGTTTGATTCTCGGTACCGCATCGGGCATTTCCTGCGTAATCAGGTGCGTCTTCCAGCAAAGGAAGATCCCAGATAGAAATGGAACCGACAAGAATATTGAGTGCCAAGGGAAAACGTTCGGCATGGTTGACCATTGGGAATATTGAAGTACGGAATACCACACCGGAGATGTGTTTCTCGTTGCCAACATGCATTTTATGGGAAGTAAGGATGGATTTGCTGTTGTTCCTTTTCGAGACAATGGCCTGAAGTATGAAAATTATCGGGAAGATTGTCAGCAGGAACAATAACGAAAGTGATATGTCTGCCAATCGTTTCAGTGTACGGTTGAGCGGACTTTCCAGCCAGTGTATCTGCAGGATACAACTCACCCATTGCCTAATTATGATTAAGGCAATATTGTTGGTCAGCAATAATCCCCACAACCAGTTTATTCCGACATGACATGTATGGATCGCGGTTATGCAACATGCATTCACGACCATTGCATCAAAAGTGTAAACCAATCGCAGATACTGTTTCCTGTTATCAGACACTATTTTCTCCATTATTGAGCAAAGATACATATTATTTGTTAATGATAAACTTTTTATGTCTTTTTTTGTGCGCTTTGATGCGTTTTTTTTGACATGTCATCAATGAAATAAAAAAATAATGTATTTTTGCTCCGTAAAGTAGGATCTATTTGCGAATTAGAAAATATAGTTTCCCATGTGGTGTCCGTGCCGGAATGGGAATATTGGACTGAAATATAAGTAAAATATAGATTAGACGTTATGACAGAAAGCAATGAACGTGATGTCTTCACCAAGCAAGACGAGTCGGAGAACAGTATCTTTAGTTTACAGGCGATTTGGGTAATGTTTCTTCAGAACTGGTACTGGGTTTTGGCTTCAGTATTGGTATGCCTTATTATTTCCGTTGTATATCTCAGGTACAAGACCCCGGTTTATGCTGCTTCTATGAAGGTGTTGATTAAAGATGCAGACCAAAGGGGGCGTGCTTTTTCAGGTATGAATCTGGAGGAACTGGGCATGGTATCCAATTCCAATGGTTTTGATAACGAATTGGAGATACTGCGCAGCTCGACAGTATCCACACGAGTTGTGAAGCGTTTGAAACTATATGTGACGTATTTCATGGAAGGACGTTTCGTAAATCGGGAACTTTATAAAAACAGTCCGGTTTTAGTAGATTTGGAAGAATCCCGTCTGGATGCCTTGGACTCTCTTATATATCTGGTCGTTACCAAGACGGGACATGGCATCCATGTTGATGGTTATCTTGATGCGGCATTGCGGAAGAAGCAGGTAATAAACCAGGATATACAGACATTGCCTGCGACTGTCCAGACATCCAAGGGAATACTGATATTCCAGCCCAATGCCCTTGCAGAGAATGATTCTAAAGAATGGAAGGATGGAAGTAGAATGCGTGTTACTATCTATCCTCCTAAAATCATGGGCGGAGCATATTCTGCCAGTCGTTTGACTACTGCACCTTTATCCAAAGTAACAACGATTGCCAAGGTGGGTATTACTGATACTAAGCCTCGCCGTGCATTAGACTTTTTGGGTGAGTTGCTCAATTGCTATAACGAGGATGCGAACGAGGATAAAAACGAAGTGGCTAAAAAAACTGAGGAGTTTATATCCGATCGTCTGAACAGTATAAAGAAGGAGTTGGATGAGACTGAGGTAAGCATGGAGGTCTACAAAAAAGATAACGAGCTTATCAATCTGGCGAATGATGCAACAACCGCATTGACCGGTTCTACCGGTTATCGTAAGGAACTTGTAGAGATACAAACGCAGATGTCATTGTTGAAATCTTTGATGGAGTACATGGATACTCCTGCCAATTATCTGCAAATCATACCGGCCAATCTTGGCTTGCAAGTGTCTAAGTTACCTGATGTCATTGCACGATATAATGAGGCAGTGTTGAAGCGCAACCGCCTTCTTAAAAGCAGTAGTGAGGAGAACCCTCTCGTAGTACAGCTCACCCGTTATATCACCGATATCTGGCCCACTATCCGTCAGGACATGACGAATATATACAGGGACATGGAAACACAAAAGGGTAGTATTGCCAAGCAGCTTGAACATTATTCCAGCCGTCTTAACAAAACACCGACACAGGAACGTATCCTGACAAATATTGTCCGAACCCAGACCGTACAGGCAGAGTTGTATTTGACGTTGTTGCAGAAA
Source organism: uncultured Prevotellaceae bacterium (assembly GCA_947176655.1). Taxonomy (GTDB): domain Bacteria; phylum Bacteroidota; class Bacteroidia; order Bacteroidales; family Bacteroidaceae; genus Physcousia. The sequence continues at coordinate 4,955 of CAMWRK010000084.1, forward strand.
CGTGAAGCAAATTACATCCAGCTTTATAGTACCGCAGCCAAAGCCCGTATTATCGGTGATGCTGACATAACCGGTAAGGTCAGCCCCAATAACCGTTCCGTATTGTTTGGCGGGCTGGTTATCGGCGTATGTTTTCCTCTTGCTCTTTTAATGGCCATTTCATTCTTCCGTTTCAGAATCAACGGACGTGAGGATGTTGAAAGATTGACGAAATTGCCTATCCTTGCAGACATTCCTGCGGTAGAGCGTGCGGATACAGAGCATTTGGCTGTCGTCATCCGAGAGAATCATAATGGTATGATGGAAGAGGCATTCCGAGGGCTGAGGACAAACATGCGCTTTGTTCTTAAACCAAATGAGAAAGTAGTACTTGTAACTTCATGTATTCCCCATGAGGGCAAGAGTTTCGTCGCTGCCAATCTTAGTATGTCTTTGGCTTTGCTGGGCAAGAAGGTTATTATTGTGGGTCTGGATATTCGTAAACCCCGATTGGTCAGTCTTTTCGGCTTGAAAACAGGTAAACAGGGCATTGTCAATTTCCTATGTGGTTCGGAGGCTGATTATGAGTTGTTGGACAGGCAAATAATATCATCCGGTATTAATGCGAACATGGATGTCCTTCCTGCCGGTATCATACCTCCCAATCCGGCAGAGTTGCTGAGCAGCCCGTTGTTGGATAAGGCAGTAGAATATCTTAGTTCCAAGTATGATTATGTAATTCTGGATACGCCTCCTGTAGGAATTGTGGCGGATACGTTGATTCTTGGCCATGTTGCTAATGCCACTCTCTTTGTTGCTCGTGCGGATTATAGTTACAAGGCCAACTTCGAACTGATCAATGACATTCATAACAACCAGAAGTTACCCAATTGTAACATCATTGTCAATGCTGTCAATATGAAGAGGAAGCATCGCTACGGTTATTCCTATTCCTATGCTTATGGCACAGGCCACTATGGACATTACGGCAGTTATGGTAATTACGGCCAGCATGAGGATAGTGGTAAGTATCATGTAGAAAAATAATATGCGCAGAATACTTTTCTCAGTCATTCTGAGCCTTTGCACCTGCCTCTTCTCGTATTCACAAAGCGAGGGGTGGCAGGTGTACCTGTCTTATAGCGAGGCTGTGCAGGTGGAGGCTGCTGATAATTTCCTGTATTGTATAATGAAAGGAAGCGGGATCCAAGGTGCTATTTCCGGTAATCTTGTGCGATACGATACAGATGACGGCAGCATCAGAACTTTCGATTGTCTGCACGATTTGAATGATAAGGAGATTTCGCACATATCTTATAATAAAGAGACGGGGCGTTTGCTCATAGTCTATGAAACAGGTAATATAGATTTACTTGATGCCGATGCCGATGTCGTCAACATCCCGGCTCTTATGGATAATTCTATTCTTGGAGCAAGTGTCAACGGAATCTGCCACATCGGGAAGAATGCGTATCTCTGTACGGAGAGTGCCATTATCATGATAGATGTTCGTGAAGGAGTTGTTGCTGAGACATACCGCACGTTTACCGGTAAAGTCTATTCGATGGCAAACGTGTGGGATAACCTGTATGTCGCAACAGATCGCGGCTTATTTCGTTTTTCTGTCAATGTCAATATGCACGATAAGTCAGTGTGGGGAGTACCGCTTAGTCCTGAGGTCTATTTGGAGTTAGGCGTGCATGACACTCATCTGTTCGGACGTAAGGCAAACGGTATTGACGAGATAGAGGCCGATGGCAATCCTCTTGCTATCGTTCCAAACGTGTTAACCTATTTTGATGCAACCGATGATGTGCTTGTCTTCGGCATGCCGTCACTTACCTTTATATATGAAGGAGAGTACACAAGCCGTTGGAAGAACATTCAGTTTTCACCATCCATGAAGATATGTGATATAACCTATCTCAATGGTAGATATTATATTGCCGAAGGCATAGATGGTGTAAAGAGCTACGTATTGCGCGACGGTTCTTTGGTGGATCCACAACAACTATTCTCTATTGATTCTCCACGCCGCGATCTCTTTTATCACATACATTATAATGGTGAACGCTTATTGTCTGCCGGTGGTATCAATACTCAGTTGGCTGCATACTATCCTGTCACTTTCATGTTCATGGAAGAAAATGCCAATGAAGTGCACTGGACACTTTTTGATGAGGCAACCCCGATTTTGTCCTATCCACAATTAGGGCATGTCAACAGCGTAGACCTTGTTCAGGATCCCTTGGACGCGAATCGTTTTTTCGGGGCTGTATCAAGAAACGGACTTCATGAATACCGCATGGATGATGACGGCAATGTACGTTTTGAAAAATTGTATAATTACGAGAACTCTCCTTTGCAATGTATTCCCGTTGCAACCTCTGCACCATGGAACTATTGCACCTGCACGGCTCTGCAATATGATGCCAACGGCAATTTGTGGATGGCAAACCAGCAGACAGACACCATTGTCCGTGCCATGCGTCCGAATGGGAAATGGATAGCTCTCTACTATCCCGAAATCAGTGGGGCGGAGAACATTTATCAGTATTTGTTCAGCACTCATGACATCAACTTCCTGATCAGCTATGAAGGAGGTAAACGTGGCTTCTTCGGATTTGATACAAACGGCACACTTAATGTTGCGGACGACGACCGTCATTTTTTGTGCAACACCATTACCAATCAGGACGGGACGACAGTACGACCTACACAGTTCTATTGTATGACGGAGGATCATGACAGACAGATATGGTGCGGGACCAGTGACGGTCTCTTCGTGATTACGAACCCACGTGATTGGTTCGAACCTGATTTCACTTTTCATCAAATCAAACGTAACCGCAACGATGGCAGTGGCTTTGCCGACTATCTTCTTGGCGGTGTCGGTGTCACGTGTATTTGTGTCGACCCGTCTAACCGCAAGTGGATAGGTACACAGAGTGAGGGCGTATTCCTTGTCAGCCCTGACGGTCAGGAGACAATATACCACTTCACGCACGAAAACTCGCCTTTGCTTTCGAATCGCATATACGATATTGCCGTGAATCCGGCGACAGGCAAAGTCATGATAGGTACGGATATAGGTCTGTGCAGCTACGACGGACATGTTACGGAACCGGAGAATGTTCTGTCTGAGGACAATGTGCTGGCTTATCCCAATCCGGTACGCCCCAGTACGAACGCTATTGTTACGATAACCGGTCTGACGGACGGTGCAGAAGTGAAGATTCTCAGTGCGTCGGGTCAGGTTGTCTGGGGTACGAAAAGCATTGGCGGTAGTGTCCGTTGGAATTGCTGTAATATGGGCGGAGAGCGTGTCTCCAGCGGAGTATACCATGTTGTCTGTAATACAGCCAATGCCAGGCAGACTGTCGTTACGCGCATCATTGTATTAAGATAACTATGCATTTATATATGTGGAAAAGATACAGTTTGATTTTGCTGTTGCTTGTTTTATGTGCACATGGACGGGCGCAACTGTCGCGTATGGCAGAGAATGTCCGATACGCCTTTTCCGCTCAGGGAACAGCCGGAGCCGGTGACAATGCCCCGTTCTGGTTTACTAACAACCGTTATGGAC
>CAMWRK010000085.1 GCA_947176655.1 uncultured Prevotellaceae bacterium
CAGTATTATGAACGCCATCAAAGCCGGTGCTCCGTTTGACACCATTGCCAGGAACTACAACCAGAATGGCGAGAAAATGTGGATGACCTCTGCCCAGTACGAAGGCATGAACATAGATGACACAAACAAGAAGATCATCCAGACCATCACCACCGCTCCTGCAGGAAGTCTCCAAAAACTCACTATAGACGGCCAGAGCGTGCTGGTCATCAATGTTCTTGAAACCCGCAATCCAGTCAAGAAGTACGATGTTGCAGTAGTGAAGACTACAGTAGATTTCTCCAAGCAAACCTACGACAAAGCATTCTCTAACTTCTCTTCATTCCTTGCAGGAAAGGACGGCGATGCCATAGACAGCCTTGCAGCAAAAGCAGGTTATACTATCCTTCACCGCGATAATCTGCCCAGTACCGAACATACAGTTGGGGGTGTCAGCAGCACCCGCGACGCTTTGCGCTGGATATTCAACAAGAAGACCAAGGTTGGCGAGGTAAGCCCCCTCTATGAATGCGGCAACAACGACCATCTCATGTGCATCGTTCTCACTGGCATTACCCCAAAAGGCTATCTGTCATGGGAGCAGGAGGATGTTAAACGCTTCCTCACCGAAGAGGTCATCAAGGACAAGAAAGCTGCCATGTTGCAGGAAAAACTCGCTGCAGCCAAGAGCATAGCCGAAGCACGCAATATATCAGGTGCTGTGTCAGACACACTGCGCAACGCGACATTCGCACAGCCTGTATTCGTATCCAAGACCGGTAATATAGAACCGGCACTCAGCGGTAGCATCAGTACAACTGAGAAGGGTGCATTCAAGAACGGAGTACGCGGCAACAATGCCGTATTCGCCTTTGAGGTTCTCTCTGCCGACAAGCAGGATGCCAAGTTCGACCAGAAGCAGGAGGAGTCTATGGCCACACAAAGTGCCCTGCGCTCTATCAACACATTCCAGAACGATCTCTATCGCAAGGCAAACATCGAGGATAAGCGTTACCTTTTCTTCTAAAAATTAGTTGCATATTATAGTGGACCCTAAAAGTAAATGCAACTTTTAGGGTTCACGCCGTTAAGGAGACGAGTTGCCCGCATGCATAACATACTATATATATAATGTACAGGTATCCCACCGGAATCCCTACGAATGGAACAACCACCTGTTGCACACAGCGTGGTAGCTGGGGTAGCCTCTCCCACACAGCAACAAGACACTAACAACAAACAAGCCTACAAAAACACAAAATAATATGAAACAAAAAATTACACTGCTCCTGTTCCTGACCCTGTCCTGCATCATGTCGTGGGCAGGCCCAGTTGACCTAGAGCAAGCAAGAGGCAAGGCCGCCAAATTTCTTAAAGAGCTGAACGAAAATGCCAGACTAGCAACGGAGACTCCGGAATATGCACCGGCACGCTCCATCAAAGGTGTACAGACAGCAAATACAACTCCAGCGTTCTATGTATTCAATGCAGAGAACGAATGCGGTTACGTCATAGTGTCCGGCGACGACAATACCGACGACATACTGGGCTACTCCACAAACGGTTCATTCGATGTGGACAACATGCCCGAGAACGTGCGTGCCTGGATGGAGGGCTATGCCGAGCAGATTGCTATGCTGGAGACATACATGCCACAAAAACAGACTGCCGCACAGTACAATGCCAGCTGGACAGCCATAGCACCGATGATAACCACACAGTGGAACCAGTCTGCGCCATATAACAACCAGTGTCCCAAACAGGATGGCAACCTCTGCGTTACAGGTTGCTCTGCAACAGCAATGGCACAAGTGATGAAATATCACGAATGGCCGCAGGAAGCCACTCTTACAATACCGTCATACAGAACCAATAGTGGTAACTTCCTCGTTACCACTCTGAAGCCGACAACATTCAACTGGAGCGGGATGAAGGACAAGTATTCTGCCAACGCCGAGGACGGGGATGCCGTAGCAGAACTGATGCGCTATTGCGGACAGTCCATCAAGAGCGACTATACCAGTGCTGCAACATCGGCATATACCAGCGACGTGTTCACTGCCTTGTACAAGTATTTCAACTATGACCAGAACATGGAGCTGAGGCGTTCAGCTTACCATACTCCAAGTGAATGGGAAAGTTTGATATATAACGAACTGAGAGCCAATCGTCCTGTATACCATACAGGACAGTCCATGCAAGGCGGCCACGCTTTTGTGTGCGATGGATATGACGGAAACGGCATGTTCCATTTCAATTGGGGCTGGGGCGGCTCGTATGAAGGTTATTTCAAACTGGCTCTCATGAACCCCGGAACCGGCGGAATAGGCAGTGGCTCTGCAGATGGTTACAGTTTCAGTCAGGAAATCATAATCGGCATACAGCCGCCGACAGGCGAAGCAGAAAGCATAAAATATTTCACGCCAAGTGCAGAACAGATTATCAACAAGACAATGTTCAGCTATTTCCATAACACTCACCCGGAATCCCTCACGGCCAATGTCGGATTTGCGACAATAGACGAGAATGACAACATTGTCAAGGTACTAAAAGACTGCGGCTCACTGACACTGAAGGGTAGCATATCTGAATCCAAGTACGTCAGTTTGAATTTCGACTCAGACGGCATCACACTGACTCAAGGTACCTACCACATTGCCACAATATGCCGTCCGAAAGGCACCACCCAATGGAAACGCGTCGGCACAGCAAACAAATTCTTCATTGTCACCGTAGACGGCAACGGCAAGGTGTCGAATATCAGCCAAAGCCCAATCACTGACATCGAAGTAACCGACTGGCAGTGCACCGGCAACCTTGTGGCCGGAATGTCCCAGAACGTAAAGTTCAACATTAAGAACAATGGAGACGAGGTGTTCGGAGCACTGTACCTCTTTGCCAGCCAAACGGAGAATATGGGCAGCGCACAGAGCCGTGTTGCCGTGCTGCTGAAAAAAGGCGAAGAAGATGAAGTGAACCTGGCATTCACACCTGAGACAGAGGGCACATACACTCTGCTGGTAAACGACAAGGACAATAGTGACAGCTACATTGCCAAAATGGAAGTTACGGTGAAAGCCGCTCCCACACGTCCATCCAATCTGTCAATAATAAGCTGTATCATAGACAAGAATGCCGTAAGTGCGAAAATCCGTATCCGCAACACCAGTTCACAGCCCTATTACAGAGAAATGTGCTTCTCACTGTTGGAAAACCTATATAATGACGGATACCTATATACTACAGAAACCATAAAGATGCCTGGCGACATTGCAGCAAACAGCTTCAAGACCTATGACGTGCAGTTCCACGGTGCAAAGAGCAACAACAGCTGTTGTCTAAAAATCTTTTACTACAAGAATCACAGCGATACCGGATATACCCAATTGGGTGAGAACAGATTCTTTACCACAGGCGAAACACCAGTTGAAAGCATCGAGGCAACTCCGTCCGCAGACGGCAACAGCCCGATGTACCGCCCGGACGGCACGGTAGTTACCGCTCCGACAGAGAAGGGCATATACATCAGCAGGGGCAGGAAACTGATTGCCAGATAACGCTGGTTAGCGCACTCATACTTAAAAGACATCCCCTTGCGAGTTAACAGAACTCGCAAGGGGATGTCTTTAATGTAAGTTCCAATACAAATAATTCCACACCAAAGTGTGGAATTATTTGTATTGATTATTAACAGGATCAGTTATTCTCTGGACGCAACTGGCGGACAGTCTCGGCGGTGCGCCACATCTCGCTTTCGCGCAAAGCGGCCAGTTCCTTCTCCAGACCTACGCGGTAGTCTGGCTTGGAATTGGCATCAATGGAAATCTGAGCCTCATTGCCGCACTTGACAGAAGCATATAGCTTTTCAACCACAGGCTTACAGGCATCATGGAAAGGCCCCATCCAGTCGAGGGCGCCACGCTGGGCGGTTGTGGAACAGTTGGCATACATCCAGTCCATACCCTTCTGGGCAAAGAGAGGCATGAGAGACTGCGTCAGTTCCTCGACCGTCTCGTTGAAAGCCTCTGATGGAGAATGGCCGTTCTCACGCAGAACCTCGTACTGTGCCAGAAGCAGACCCTGAATGGCACCCATCAGCGATCCGCGCTCTCCGGTAAGGTCGGATGTCGCTTCGCGATGGAAAGTGGTCTCGAACATGTAACCGGAACCGATACCTATACCCAAAGCCAATGTACGCTCCAAAGCACGGCCTGTAGCGTCCTGATAAACGGCATAGGAGCTGTTCAGTCCGCGCCCTTCGAGGAACATGGTGCGCAGTGAAGTGCCAGACCCCTTGGGAGCCACCATAATGACATCAATGTCCTTCTGGGGAACACAGCCGGTGCGGTCGCTCCATGTTATGGCGAAACCGTGAGAGAAATACAGAGCCTTGCCAGGTGTCAGATACTGCTTCAGTGTGGGCCACACGCTCATTACGGCAGCATCGGAAAGCAGACACATCACGATGCTTGCCTTATCTGCAGCCTCCTCTATGGAGAAAAGCGTCTCGCCTGGCACCCAACCGTCGCCGACGGCCTTCTCAAAAGTCTTGCCCTGACGCTGGCCTACGATAACGTTGAAACCGTTGTCACGCAGATTGCATGCCTGTCCGGGACCCTGCACGCCATAGCCGATGACGGCAATGGTCTCGTCCTTCAGAATTTCACGCGCCTTCTCAAGAGGAAATTCCTCGCGGGTTACAACTTCTTCAATAACGCCGCCAAAATTCATTTTTGCCATTGTACTTGTTTTTATATGTTTATTGTTATACTGATTATTTCTGATCAGAAACTACATGGTTGAATATTATCCTTGCCTGACACACAACTTCTCCGACTGTCTCCGGCGTACAGTTCTTACGCACCTCCACATCGACTTCATCCTCGCCGTTCGTCTGAACATAGAATGAAAGCGTGTCGCCCATGTAGCTCTCAGCCTTGTATGCAATTTCAAAACGCCTTATTCCACGCTCCAACTGTTCGCGCCCGAAAAGATCCAATATGTGTTCTATGTACTTGACAGAGTTGATATGCCCGTTGATGTCCACATCGCTGTAATACGTATCAATGGTACGAACCAGCGCAGCATCGCGAAAGCGGAAACGTCCGTGTCCGGCAATGGGGCACACATTCTCCTCGTCCGACACCACATAGTTGAGAATGTCACCGTCATACATGGTCAGCAGGTCACACGGGCGGCGTGTCTCCATGTCTATCATGGCCCACACACTGCGGGCATATCCCATGACGTTGCCCATATCGTCCTCTATGGCGAAATTACGGTTGGTGAACAGTCTCATGACACCCTCCACCCACGTGCTTATACGGCAATGCTGATAATTGCGGGGCATCTCCATCATCTCTATGGAAAGGCGGGAAAGAACCCACGTGTGCCTGTTCTCGTTCAGAGCACCTATGCCCCATCCACGTTTCTGTGAATGGTTGCCGGCTGCATTAAGCAGATGGTTGCCCAACACTCCCAAGAACACCCTGCCGGTAAAGTCGACGTGAAAAGGTTCTATGTATATAGGATATGTATCTATCTTGCTGTTCATGGCATAATCTGTACTATGTTCACCGCTCCATCTCCCTCTGTGTCAGATATTGGTCAAGACGCTCAACCCTGCTTTTGGTAACGGCAATACGCCCCGAACGCACGAACTGCAACACGCACCCCATGTTGTCAAGATGCCTGAACAAGTCCATAACGTCCTCGGTAATGCCCGTCTTCTCCACTATGGAATAGGTAGAGTTCACCTCTACGAAACGAGCGTCATAGCGACGCACGATACGGGAAATCTCCCTGTTGGCCAAAACCTTTGGCGTAGAGAGCTTCAGCAACGACGTCTCCATCATGAATATCTCGTCATCGACAAAACAGTTTGCCTGCAGGACATCTATGCGCTTCTCTATCTGACGCACGAGCATCTCAGCCATCTCCTTCCTGCAATAACACGTTATGGTGTATTTATGTACACCCGGAGTGCTTGAGGCACAGACATTGATGCTCTCTATATTTACCTGACGGCGAGTAAAGACAGCCGTAATCTGATTAAGAATGCCGGCGTAGTTCTCGGAAAAAATTATCAATGTATACAGCGTCAGTCCCTGGTGCACGCTCAAAAGCGCACCTTCGCGCCCGGGCACAGACGGACGCGCCACGGCATTACGGCTGAATGTCTCCATCTGCTGTCCCTGAGCACTGTCCCGTTCCAACGTGGCACGTCGCTGGCGCGCCAGATTCTTTTCGTAAGAATCACGGTCTATGGCGGCAGCTGCGGCAACAGCATCGTCAAACCCCTTCAACTCTGGCACGCTCTCATCCAGCAAAGCATCGCACCTGCCACATATATTACAATCGCCGCACTCTGCGGCTCCGTATTTGTCTTCCATATCCATTCCGGTCTACTCTATCTCCAACAACATCTCGTCCACACTGCCCCCAGGCGGAGTCATAGGCAAGACATTGTCTTCCTCCCTGACGGCGCACTGCAACAGATACGGTCCGTCCGTCGCCAGCATCTCTCGTATAGCCTCTTCCAGTTTGTCGCGCTCCACCACGGTACGGCACGGTATGCCGTATCCAGCCGCAATCTTCTCATAGTCGGGATTGAGCATCGGAGTGAAAGAATATCTTTTGTCGAAGAACATGTACTGCCACTGGCGCACATTGCCAAGATAACTATTATTTAACAGAATCATCTTCACCGGACATTGCTGCTCCATGATGGTACCCAGTTCCTGTATCGTCATCTGGAAACCGCCGTCACCACAGAACATGCATATCGTTCTGTCCGGAGCGCCGAAAGCGGCACCTATCGCCGCAGGTATGCCAAAGCCCATCGTGCCGCAACCGCCGCTGGTGACAATGCTACGCGGATGCGTATAACGGAAATACCTGCACCCGAACAACTGGTTCTGCCCGACATCCGTCACCATGACAGCCTCGTCGCCGGTAGCTTCGCTGACACGACGTACCACCTCGCCCATCAGCAGCGCCCCGTTCTTCGGGTTGATTGCCGCATCAATGACCTTCTCATATTCTGTTTCGGCATAAGGTCTGAAGGCATCTACCCATTCCCTGTGCTCCGCAGGCTTCACCAGCTGTGTCACCTCAACCAGCGTCTCCTTGCAGTCGCCCAGTACCGCTACCGTTGGTTTTACTATCTTACCCACCTCGGATGGGTCTATCTCAAAATGTATGACCTTTGCCTGGCGGGCATAGGTGTGCAGATTGCCGGTAACACGGTCATCAAAACGCATGCCCACAGCAATAAGCAGGTCGCACCGGTTGGTCATGACATTAGGAGCCAGATTGCCATGCATGCCAAGCATGCCCATATTCAATGGATGAGCCGTAGGAGCAGCCGACAGTCCGAGCATGGTCTGTCCGAAAGGTATCTGCGCCTTCTCGCACAAGGCGAGAAGTTCGGAGCGTGCGCCGGCCAGTTCTACACCCTGTCCCACCAGCATGAACGGCCTTTCGCTACTATTTATCAGTTCGGCGGCAGCTTCTATACATCCGAGCAGAGGTTGCGGAACAGGGTTATAGCTGCGTATAAAGTCCACGGTCTGAGGCTCATAGTCTATCATGGCCGTCTGTGCGTTCTTGGCAAAGTCCAGCACCACAGGCCCCGGACGTCCGCTGCGTGCTATGTAGAAAGCACGCGCCACAGCCCACGGAATATCCTCCGCACGGCGTATCTGATAATTCCATTTCGTTATGGGCTGGGTAACCCCCACGACATCTACCTCCTGAAAGGCATCCGTTCCAAGCATGGCCGCTCCCACCTGACCGCAGATGACCACCATCGGCGTGGAGTCTATCATTGCATCGGCCACACCGGTGATGGTATTCATGGCACCGGGTCCCGAAGTCACTATGGCACAGCCTACCTTGCCACTCACGCGAGCATATCCCTGCGCGGCATGCACCGCCGCCTGTTCGTGGCGCACCAGAATGTGATGCAGGGTCTCCTTGTGATCGTAGAGGGCATCGTAGGTAGGCATTATAGCACCACCGGGATAGCCGAACAATACATCCACACCCTCGTGCTCCAGCGAACGCATGAGAGCCTCGGCACCGCTTATATGATTGGTTTCATTTTTCATGATAAAAAGCAGTTCAGTCTATGACACGGACACCGCCCTTGTCAGCACTGGTCACGCTCTGCGCGTATGCCCTCAGAGCCTTGCTCACTACACGGTTGCGGCGAAGAGGCTGCATGGGGCGTGCCGCCAGTTCCTCGTCAGAGAGGCGCACATTGATGCTGCGTGCCGGAATGTCTATGTCTATAATGTCCCCGTCACATATTTTTCCTATGTTGCCTCCGGCAGCAGCTTCGGGACTGACATGTCCTATAGACAGGCCGGATGTGCCGCCGCTGAAGCGTCCGTCGGTAATAAGGGCGCACTCCTTGCCCATGTA
>CAMWRK010000086.1 GCA_947176655.1 uncultured Prevotellaceae bacterium
GTGGTCTTAGGGGCGAAAGACCGTGGTGTTTAACCTCCAAGACCGTGGTCTTTCGCCCCTAAGACCACGGTGTCTGTGGCGGCACATCACGATGACGCATCCAGGAGATTGTGAGGAGGCCGGTTCAGAGACTGGAGAATGATATGTAACGGAATGGAAATATCATGACATGTGTGGCGGGCGGCTGAGTTTCGTCCTCGTTGTGCTGCTGCCAGACCATTGTCATCCGGATAGAGGAGCCTCCGGACGGTCATCTGCGGAAGTGGCTGAAACATGATGGAATTATGAGTGTATGTTACGCTTTATAGTTGGATAGTCAGATTTTTTTTGTTTAACTTTGTGTGTGTTTATAATAGAATAGCTGTAAAAAAACAATGTTTGACAAAATCGAGATAGAGCGGTTCAGGGGTATAAGGCATGCTTCTATAGAAGGATTTAGGCAGATTAATCTTTTCTTTGGAAAGAATAACTGCGGAAAGTCTTCATTGTTGGAATCGTTGTTTTTGGTCAGCGGGTTATCCAATCCGTTGCTGCCGGTGCATGTAAACTTTATGCGCGGTTATGGCAGATCTAGTTTGAATGACCTTAAACTGGATTTCTATAATTTGGATTCAGGTCTGCCAATTCGTATCCGGATGGAGAATGAGGAAAAGCGAGATTTGAGAATCAGCCTTTCGGAACAAAATCAAAACAGTGTGTCTCTAAATGCCGATGGTGCGAATATTCTGTCAAATCTGGAAGAGGTCGAGTATGGATTGAAATTGGATTTTAGAATTGACGACACGCATTTTGAATCGCAGTTGCGTTTTGGTTCTGCTGATTCGAATGATGCGACACGTATCGTGTCGGAACAATATGTAGAATCCTTGCGGTGTACGTATTTAACTCCAAAGTATGATTTCGGCGCTTCGATACGAGGATTGAAAAATATACTCCAAAATAAGGACGAGCGTTTTATTGTCGAGGGTCTTAAGCTAATAGAGCCTCGGGTCAGGGATTTTATCTTTACAGATAATGACATGCTTGTCGATGTGGGTTTTGCAAAACGTATTCCGGTAAATATGATGGGGGATGGAGCAAGAAAGATTGTCTCTCTTCTGACGGCAGTATATGATTGCAGAGATGGGGTATTGCTTATTGATGAGATCAGTAATGGCTTTCACTATTCTGTGATGCGCAGTTTATGGGCGGTTCTTATAAATTCGGCTGTCAGAAACAATACCCAGTTATTTGTGACCACGCATGATACGGACTCCATAAAGGGGCTGCGAGATGCTGCGCTTAAAGAGTTTGCCGATATAGTGGCTGCTTTTAAGTTGCTGAAGACTTCTGATGATGAGTTAAAGGCATATCACTATTCTTTAGAAAGTCTGGATTATTCTATTAACCAGGAAATAGAGGTGAGGTAGGATGACGAAGGTTTTTATTGAGGCTAAAAGTAACAAGACGTCAGAATACTACTTTCTGCGGACGATTATAAACACCTTCTTTCCCAAGGCGGATGTCGGATTTATATTTATGGATGGTATCGGTAATTTGTATAGTGTTTCATGTCCTCCCGGTGTGCCGGAGGATGAAATCCATGATTTCCTTTTCGTCGTCGGGGTGGAACCAGGTGATGTCGCTGTCGTGCCTGAACCAGGTCATCTGTTTCTTGGCGTAGACACGTGTGTTCTTCTTGATGCGCTCTATGGCCATGGGGAGTTCCCATGTGCCGTCGAGGACGTTGAACATTTCCTTGTATCCTACGGTGTTCAGGGCGTTGCAGTCGCGGTATGGCATGAGATCCATGGTTTCCTTGAGCAGTCCTGCGTTGACCATGGCGTCTACTCTGGCATTGATGCGTGCGAAGAGTTCCTCGCGAGGCCGTGACAGTCCTATCTTGAGAATACGGAAAGGCCGTTCGACACGGCTTCCGGTGCTTCCGATGGTGCGTAGCCCGTTGCGTGTAAGAAAAGAGGAATAGGGCTTGCCGGTGGTGTAGAAGACCTCCAGAGCGTGTATCACGCGTTTGGTGTTCCTGGAGTCCACACGTGCGTAGTGTTCTGGGTCGACAATCTGCAACTCGGCGAGAAGAGATTCCGCCCCTTCCGTTTCCAGTCTGCTTTTCAGCCTTTCGCGGATGTGCGGGGCAATGGTGGGAATGTCGTCGATGCCGTTGCATACGGCATCGATGTACATCATGCCGCCGCCTGACATGATGAGGACATCGTTGGAGAGGAATAGACGGGAGGTGAGTTGCAACACGTCCTGTTCGTAGCGTGCCGCGCTGTAATATTCGTCAAGCCCCAGTTGTCCGACAAAATAGTGTCTGACCCTTGCGAGCTGTGCGGCATCGGGGGCTGCCGTACCTATCTTCATGTTGCGGAAAATCTGTCTGGAATCGCAGTTGATGACCGGACAGCCGAGCCTCTCGGCAATGGAGAGTGTCAGTTCCGTCTTGCCGACAGCGGTAGGGCCGAGTATGACTGTGAGCAGTGGTGCCATAGGGTGGTGGCGGGCTAAGTGCGCTTGAGGCTTTACATGTCGCTCACCTCGAAGCCCTCCATGTCCAGTTCGTCCGCGGAAAAAGTATCGTCGGGGGCATTTTCTGCGGCATAGTCGTCTTCGTCAGGTGCAGGAGCGGAGGCGGGGAGAGTTGCCGCGCCATCTGCCGTTGCCGCGTCATTCGTGCTGTCAGGCAGTGTGTCGTCGGTCTGTGCAGGCGGTGTACCCTTGCTGCGGCTGACGCGGAGAGTTTCCGCTCTGTTGCCGAAGATGGTTTCGACAAGTTCGATGATGAGGGTCTTTCGTGCCGAAAGGGCGTATGTGTATGCGAGGTGCTGGCCTTCTTCGTCAAGGAAGTCTTCGAGGACGGTGCTGTCCATGAGGTAGAGATCTTCGTCCATGGTCGTGTTTCCCGTGTCGTGGAGTTGTATCTTCTCGCGCGTCTTCCAGTTTTCGTCGCAGACGAGGAAGAGATGGTTGCCCAGTTCCGTGTAGGAGCATGCGCGAAGGATAAGGTCGTGAAGTTCGCGGAAAGTGGCGGAAGGAGGTGCCATTATCTCCATGACGAAATGCTCCTCCTCCTGGCTGAACAGTAAAAGACGGTATGTCATGCCGGTTATCTTATGAAGCCGCGCTGGCTTGTGCGGATGAAGTCCAGTATGTAGTTTATCTCTGGTGAATCAGGCAGTTCGTTCTCTACCCTTTCGAGAAGGTCTTTGAGCAGTCCGGTACCCTGGAGAATGATCTGGTATGCCTTGTGTATGTTGTCTATGGTGTCGCGTTCGAATCCGCGTCGGCGCAGCCCTACGGTGTTGAGGCCGCAGAATGCCGCAGGGTCGCGTGCCACCATGGAGTAGGGCAGGATGTCCTGTGCCGTCCGTGTGCCTCCGCCCACCATGCAGTAGCTGCCTATGCGGCAGAACTGATGTACGAGGACATGAGCCGAGAGTATTGCACGGTCGTCTATGGTGACTTCGCCGGCCAGTTTCGTGGCATTGCCGAGGATACACTCGTTGCCTACGATGTCGTCGTGGGCTATGTGCACTCCTTCCATGAACAGGTTGCCGTTGCCTATCAGTGTCCTGTTCTTGGCAGCAGTGCCTCTGTTGACGGTGACGTTCTCGCGGAATGTGTTGTTGTCTCCTATCTCGGCTGTTGTTTCCTCTCCTCGGAACTTGAGGTCCTGCGGTATGGCACTGATTACGGCTCCGGGGAAGAATCTGTTGCCGTTGCCTATGCGTGCGCCGTACAGGATGGTGACGCTGTTCATGAGGACATTGTTGTCTCCGATAACCACATTCTTGTCAATGTAGCAAAAAGGGCCTATCTCGCAGTTGCTGCCTATTCGGGCCTCAGGGTGGATGTATGCCAGTGGACTGATCATGGGTTGGGGTTCTATGAAAAAGGGTGTTACAATTGTTTTAGGAGTCGCGCAAATTTGTTGTTGATGGTGTGACCCGGTTTGACGGCTATCACGTGTCCGCGTATGGGTCTGCCTACGAGTGCCAGGTCGCCGATGATGTCGAGGAGTTTGTGGCGTGCGGGTTCGTTGGGCCAGACGAGCGGTTTGTGCTGTATGTAGCCCAGTTCCGTGGCATTGTGCCGTTCGGCTCCGGTGAGCCTGCACAGTTTGTCCATGTTCTCCTGTGTGGTCTCTTTCTCGTAGATGACTATGGCGTTGTCAAGATCGCCACCTTTGATAAGTCCCAGGAGGAGGAGAGGCTCTATCTCGCGCACGAAGACAAAGGTGCGTGCGGCAGATATTTCTTTCTCGAAGTCGCCGATATCCGTCAGTGTTGCCGTCTGCATGGGCATCATGCGCGAGTTGAAGTCTATTGTCACCGAGAGAGCGAAGTCATCGGCAGGCATTATGGTTATGTGCGCTCCGTTGTTCTCTTCCTTTATCTCTACGGGCTGCGTTATGGTAAGCCAGTTTTTCTCGCTCTGCTGCTCAACCGTACCTGTCTGTCTGATTTTCTGTATGTACGGATCCGCACTGCCGTCCAGTATGGGAAATTCCGGGCCGTCGACCTCTATGAGTACGTTGTCTATGCCCAGAGCATAGAGTGCGCTCAGACCGTGCTCGACGGTGCTGCACCGGGCATCGCCGTTGCCGAGTACCGTGCCTCGTGTCGTCTCCACCACGTTTTCGGCAACGGCGTCTATGACGGGTTTGTCCTTCATGTCCGTGCGCAGTATCTTGTATCCGTGGTTGTCCGGAGCGGGGCGGAAGGTGATTGTAAGATCCAACCCGGTGTGCAGTCCTTTGCCTTTAAGCGTAAAGGCCGCTGCCAGTGTGCGTTGTTTCATATAATGTGTATGCTTGTTGTTGCGGGCGTGTCAGTCGTTGTTGCCGTCCTGTTTCCGCAACTGTGCTTTGAGTTGTTCTATTTCCTTTGTCATGCGGTTCATCGTCGCCCACATGTCAGGCAACTGCTTTATGACGGCCTGTGCCTTCCACCATGTGCGCGGGTCTATGGCCGGAGAACCCATGAGCTGCCGTCCAGGTTGCTTCACGCTGTTGGGTATGCCGGACTGCGCTCCTGCCTCTGTCCTGTCGGCAATGATGGCGTGGCCGGCAATACCGACCTGCCCTCCGAACATGCACCATTCACCGACTTTTGTGGAGCCGGCGATGCCCACCTGTGCCGACATGACGGTGTGGTTGCCTATTTCGCAGTTGTGGCCTATCTGCACGAGGTTGTCTATCTTCGTGCCGCGCCTGATGACGGTCTGCCCCATGACGGCGCGATCCACGCATGAGTTGGCACCAATCTCCACATCGTCTTCCAGAACGGCGATGCCTATCTGCGGAATCTTCTCGTAGCCTTGCTCTGTCCTGGTGAATCCGAAACCGTCCGCACCAATGACACATCCGGCGTGCAGGATGCAGTTGGCTCCGACCTTGCAGTCGTGATAGACTACGCTGTTGGAGTACATCTCAGTGCCGTTGCCTATGGAAGCCCTGGCGCCAACTGTTGCGTGGGGATGCAGTACGCATCCGTCGCCGATGACGGCCTTGGGGCCTATGGCTACGAACGGCCCGAGGTATACATCCTTGCCTATGGTGGCTGTAGGGTCTACATAGGCTGTGGAATCAATGCCTTTGAGCCTTGGTTGCATGCTGTCGTACATTCTGATGAGCGTGGCCACTGCCTCGCGGGCATCGGGAACGCGTATGAGCGTAGCCCTGACTTCCTCTCGCGGGCGGAAGGTGTCGTTGACAAGAATGATGCTGCTTTCTGTGGTATAGATATAATGTTCGTACTTGTCATTGGCCAGAAAGCTGATACACCCAGGACGTCCTTCCTCGATCTTGGCGAAGTCGGATACGGCTGTCTGAGGGTTGCCGATTACTGTGCCTCCCACGAGCTCCGCTATCATCTGTGCGTTAAATTCCATAGTTGCCTTTGTTTTTGTTGTCTGTTTTTGGTCTTTCGTCTGCCCTTGATGCTTTAGGTGAATTGAATGCGCTTCAGATGCCTCTGCTGTCGAGCTCCGCCGCCATCTCCTGCTGTACGGCCATGGCCGCTGCCGCTGCCGCCTGTGCGAAGTTTTCGCTGGTGTCGGCATAGATGATGGCACGCGAGCTGTTGACCAGCAGACCGCATTCCCCGGTCATGCCGTAGCGGCAGACTTCGGCGAGCGAGCCTCCCTGTGCTCCCACGCCGGGAACGAGCAGGAAGTGGTCGGGCACTATCTTGCGGATTTCCTCGAATGCCTGTCCCTGTGTCGCTCCCACGACATACATCATGCGGTCGTCACCGGCCCATTCCTGACTTTTGCGCAGAACCTTTTGGAACAGTTTTTCGCCGCTGGTGTCTTCGGTAAGCTGGAAGTCATGGCTGCCCTTGTTGCTGGTGAGAGCCAGCAGTATGACCCATTTGCCGTCGTATCCGAGGAAGGGTGTCACGCTGTCTTCGCCCATGTATGGAGCCACGGTGATGGCGTCCAGATCGTACTCCTCAAAGAATGTCCTTGCGTACATGGCCGAGGTGTTGCCTATGTCACCGCGCTTGGCGTCGGCTATGATGAACTGGTCGGGATAGTTCTGACGTATGTATGCGACAGTCTTTTCGAATGCTGCCAGCCCCTTGACGCCGAAAGCCTCGTAGAAGGCAAGGTTGGGCTTGTAGGCCACACAATATGGCGCCGTGGCATCTACTATAGCCTTGTTGAAGGAGAATATGGGATCCTCCTCCCCGAGCAAGTGTGCCGGAACCTTCTTCAGGTCTGTGTCGAGACCTACGCACAGGAAACTGCGCTTCGTGCGGATATTGTGTATAAGCTCTTGTCTTGTCATATTGTAATATATAAATTAGGTGATGTTTATCTGGTGATGTGCCAAAAGAACAGGACTACAACTCGGCCTCTTTCAGTCGTTCCGCGTTTTCCGCTACGATGAGGTGGTCGATGCAGTCCTGGATGTTGCCGTCCATGAAGGCGTTGAGATTGTATATCGTGTAACCTATCCTGTGGTCCGTGATGCGCCCCTGCGGGTAGTTGTATGTGCGTATCTTGGCAGAGCGGTCGCCGGTGGACACCATTGTCTTTCGTTTTGACGCTATGTCGTCGAGATATTTCTGGTGCTCCTTATCATAGATGAACGTGCGCAAGCGTGCCAGTGCGCGCTCCTTATTCTTTGGCTGGTCGCGCGTCTCGGTACATTCCACCAGTATCTCCTCGTCTTCGTTGGTGAAGGGGTTGCGCCACATGTAGCGGGCGCGGACACCGGATTCCACCTTGTTGACGTTCTGGCCTCCTGCACCGCTGGAGCGGAATGTGTCCCACTTGATGGCTCCTTCGTTGATTTCAACGTCGAACTCCTCGGCTTCCGGCAGGACGGCC
Source organism: uncultured Prevotellaceae bacterium (assembly GCA_947176655.1). Taxonomy (GTDB): domain Bacteria; phylum Bacteroidota; class Bacteroidia; order Bacteroidales; family Bacteroidaceae; genus Physcousia. Next base: position 7,336 of record CAMWRK010000086.1, read on the forward strand.
ACCGTGGCAGCACTGGTGTGTACGCGTCCCTGCGTCTCTGTCGCAGGAACGCGCTGTACGCGGTGCACGCCGCTTTCGTATTTCATTATGCCGTAGACACCCTCGCCACTGATGCTGAAGATGATTTCCTTGTATCCGCCGGACGAACCTTCGCTGAAACTTGACACGGCCATGCGCCAGCCTTTGGTCTCGATGTATTTCGTGTACATGCGGAACAGGTCTCCGGCAAAGAGAGCCGCTTCGTCTCCGCCTGTGCCTCCGCGTATCTCCATGATGACGTTCTTGTCATCTTCCGGGTCTGCCGGCACCAGCAGCAATTTTATTTCGTCCTCCAACTGCGGTATGCGCCTTTCGCTTTCGGAGAGTTCCTCCCTGAGAATCTCTCTGGTCTCGGCATCTTCCTCTATGGCCAGCATCTCTTTGGCATCGGCGATGTTCTGCATGCAGCCGACATATTCCTTGCGTGCTTCCACTATCTTGCCGAGGTCTTTATACTCTTTGGTCAGTTTGACATACCTTTTCTGGTCGGCGATGACGGCAGGGTCGGTAATCAGTGTCGACACCTCTTCAAAGCGAGATACCAGCCCCTCCAGGCGTTCAAGCAGGTTGTTGTTTGCCATGTGTCTGTGTGGGTTAGTAGTTGAACTCGCCGAACTCGCTGCGGATGGTCAGGCTTCTGGAGCCTTCCTCTATGTGTCCAACTATGCGGGCGTCGATGTTGAAACTCTGTGACAGAGCAATGACTCGCTCCGCCATTTCGGGAGCGACGTAGATTTCCATACGGTGTCCCATGTTGAATACCTTGTACATTTCGCTCCATTCCGTGCCGCTCTCCTCCTGTATGGCGCGGAATAGCGGAGGGACGGGGAACATGTTGTCCTTTATGACGCGGCAGTTGTCGCCCACGAAGTGCAGCACCTTGGTCTGTGCCCCGCCGGTGCAGTGTACCATGCCGTGGATGGAGGGACGCATCTCGTCCAGCAGTTTCTTTACCACAGGGGCGTATGTGCGTGTGGGGGAAAGCACCAGTCTGCCTGCCGGAATGGGCG
>CAMWRK010000087.1 GCA_947176655.1 uncultured Prevotellaceae bacterium
CCTTTACGACCGTCTATCGTCACAAGCTGGTTCTTGTATGCCTTATGCGCCGGAGTAGAGTTCAGATAGAAGCGTGCCGGATTGGAAGCATTCTTTGAACGGAAAGCGATGCTCCTGCTGCCGCGACCTACGTACAAAGCATCCTTGAAATGCAGTTCATAATCCTTGCCATCAACAGTCACTACCCCGTCACCTCCGACATTTATCACTCCAAGTTCGCGCCTCTCAAGGAAATATTCTGACTTAAGCGGCTCGATAGTCTCAAGCATGATTGTCTTCGCCACCGGTACTACGCCGCCGAAAACAAGGCGGTCGTACATCGAATAGGTAAGATTGATCTTGTCCTGCTCCATCACCTTTGGCATCACGAAACGGGAGTGCAACTGCTCGGTGTCATATTTTCTGACATCATCGGGATGGCATGCACGCATTACGGTATACGACGTCTGGGCACTTGCAATGGATGCTATCGCATACATAGCAATAGATACGAATACTTTTTTCATTTCTTTATTTCGGATATTATGTTCAGGGAAAACTTACATTTGTCGGTAATATACTGCCAGTCGCCGGCAGCAATCCTGTCTTTTGGGAAAAGTTTTGAGCCCATGCCTACACAGAACACTCCGGCATTGAACCATGCCGTGAGATTCTCCTCCACAGGTTCGACACCGCCTGTCACCATGAGTCTGCTCCACGGCATCGGCGCAAGAAGGCCTTTGACAAACTTAGGGCCGAGGACATCGCCAGGAAATATCTTGCACAGATCACAGCCAAGCTCCTGGGCAGCTCCCACTTCCGACACGGTGCCGCAGCCCGGAGTATAGGGCACGCCGCGACGGTTACATACTGTAGCCACAGCCGGATTGAACAACGGTCCCACCACAAAACATGCTCCGCACTGAATGAACAGAGAAGCCGTGGAGGCATCCACTACCGAACCAACTCCGACCGCAAGCTCCGGACACTCCTTTGCCGCATACTTAACCACCTCGGCGAAGACCTCATGGGCAAAATCTCCACGGTTGGTAAATTCAAACGCCCTCACCCCACCGTCGTAACACGCCTTTACAACACTGCATGCAATAGCAGCATCACCGTGGTAGAACACCGGTACCACCGGTGCATGCGCCATTTTGGACAGAACTGAAATCTTATCAAATCTTGGCATAATTATCTTGCTTGACTTTTATTTATTAACTTAACGTTGCACTCTGCCATTGACCGAACCGCCTGCCAGTACCCTGACTTCATCTGCCGATACCAAATTGAAATCACCGGGAACAGTATGTTTGAGGGCAGATGCAGCAACGGCAAATTCCAATGCCTCGCCCTGATTGTCCATCGTCAGAAGACCGTGAATCAGGCCTCCGGAGAACGAGTCACCGCCTCCGACCCTGTCTATAATCGGGTCTATGTCATAACTTCTGCTTTCATAGAACTCCATGCCATTGTAAATCATTGCCTTCCAGCCGTTGTGGGTTGCAGAGTATGACTCGCGGAGCGTGGAGGCGACATACCTGAAGCCGAATTCCTCTGCCATGGCCTTGAAAATCCCCTTGTAGCCCTCTGCTGCCGTGATACCATTCTCCACATCTGCGGCAGGTTTGAAACCGAGGCACAGATCGGCATCCTCCTCGTTGCCGATACACACATCCACATACTGCATGAGGGGACGCATTATGCTGCGTGCCTTCTCCTTTGTCCACAGCTTTTTGCGGAAGTTGAGATCGCAACTGACAGTCACTCCCCTGCGTTTAGCCGCCTCGCATGCCAGACGCGTAAGTTCCGCAGCCCTGTCGCTGATGGCCGGAGTAATCCCGCTCCAATGGAACCAGTCGGCACCGTCCATGATTGCATCGAAATCGAAATCCTCGGGACGGGCTTCTGCTATTGCCGAACCGGCACGGTCATAAATCACTTTCGAAGGACGCATGGAAGCTCCAGTCTCACAATAATATATGCCGACACGATTGCCACCACGCACTATGTGGTCGCAATGCACGCCATACCGGCGCAAGGCATTCACTGCAGCCTGACCGACCTCATGCGCAGGAAGTTTACTCACGAAATAGGCATCATGACCGTAATTTGCACAGCTGACAGCCACATTTGCCTCGCCTCCGCCCCAAATGACATCGAACGAATCTACCTGAACCAACCTGTTGTAGCCGGCAGGAGACAGACGAAGCATTATCTCACCAAAAGTAACTATCTTACTCATTCTCTTTCTTCTTATTGCACATTGTTTATACGTTCTTTACTTCATGGGGCATTACTTATCGCCATTACCCTTTTCGTTGCGGACGATAAGCATACGGTTCCACCACATCATAGCCATTGTAGCAAGCACAAGTACTCCGCTGCCAATCCATTTGAGATTATGAACAAGCCGGAATATAATCCAAGCGAGCGGACTGCCGGCAAAGTCAAGACTACCGCCGCCAAACCCTTCTGGAATGGCTACAGCCGAATCGCCTGTCAATCTGTAAACATCGCACGCGGCAAGGCTGAACCAATCTGCAAGACCGGTAACCATATAAAGTCCCAATACTATTACCACCAGCCCCACGGCAAAGGTCTTGAACACATTGCCCTTAGTGAACGGCAACACGAGCGGGAAGACATAGAAAAGGCCTGCCAGCGAAGCAAGCGGCAGAAACTGGTTGCCGGGAAGCAGGACGGCACATATCAGGGAGGCGGGAATGAGAAGAAGCGATACCACCAGCGTAGTCGGATGGCCTATCACGAGCGCAGGGCTCATGCCTATGTTCAGACCTTCGGCTCCCTTGAAACGGCCGGCAATGAGTTGACGGGTAGCATCGCTGATGGGCTTCAGCCCCTCAATGAACAGCACCGTGACACGAGGTATAAGTTCCATGACGGCACCCATCTTGATGCCCAGTCCAAGGATATACGGGATTCTTTCCACTATCCGGTTCCACGTCTCGCAGGTGAGACACCCTATCACTATTCCCACCACGACACCGAGAAACAAAGGCTCGCCCATCAGCCCGAACTTCCTTTTCATGCCTTCTGCATCAATCTCAAGCTTCTCCACTCCGGGAATCCTGTCAAGCACCTTATTGATTCCCCAAGCAAATGGCACGAAGCCGGCACAGAATGGCTGTGGAATGGAAATGCCGTCCATATCCTTATAAAATTTCTGGAACCGTCCCGCTGTCATGTCGGCTATAATCAAAGTGAGGATATAGCATACAATGGCACCGAAGAATCCCCAGGCAAGCGAATCGGAGGCAAAGTATATCACCGCTCCGATGAAGGCAAAATGCCAGTAGTTCCACAGATCTATATTGACTGTCCGGGTGGTCTTGGTGAGCAGCATAAGAATATTAACTCCGATACAAACCGGGATTATAAGCGCCCCTACGGCAGTGTTGTAAGCGACAGATGCAGCAGCAGGCCAACCCATATCAAACACCCGAAGTTGCAAGTGATAGATATTCACTACTGTATCAAGAGCCGGTCCCAGAGCCGAGGTAAGCAACGCTGTCACTACGGACAATCCCACAAAGCCGACTCCCACCTTAAGACCGCTCTTGAAGGCATCGGCAAACTTAATGCCTATGCACAGACCCAGCACAGTGAAAATCACCGGCATCATAACTGCCGCACCGAGACCTATTATATAACTGAATACGTCTTCCATCATTTAGGCTGTTTTCCGATATAAGCAAGAATACCCCCGTCGACATACAGGACATGGCCGTTGACAAAGTTTGAGGCATCGGAAGCGAGGAACACAGCAGGTCCCATCAAATCCTCGGGGCTGCCCCAGCGTGCTGCGGGCGTCTTGGAAATGATAAAGGAGTCAAAGGGATGACGGCTGCCGTCGGCCTGGCGCTCACGCAGAGGTGCGGTCTGCTCTGTGGCAATATATCCAGGCCCTATTGCGTTGCACTGTATATTGTGTTCCCCATACTCAGAGCAGATATTACGGGTAAGCATCTTCAGGCCGCCCTTTGCCGAAGCGTATGCACTAACGGTCTCCCTGCCGAGTTCGCTCATCATCGAACATATATTGATGATTTTGCCGTGACCCTTCCTTATCATACCGGGAATTACAGCCTTGGCGCAGATGAAAGGGCCGACAAGATCGATGTCTATGACGCGGCGGAAATCCTCCACTGCCATTTCCTCCATAGGAATACGCTTTATTATACCGGCATTGTTGACAAGAATATCTATTGCGCCAACCGTAGCCTCGATGTCGACAACCATAGCCTTTACTGCGACCTCATCGGTAACGTCGCAAACGTACCCCTTGACTTCGATACCAAGCTTCCTGTAAGAAGCCAGACCACGTTCCACAGTCTCCCGGCGGGAACAGTTGAACACTATTTTCGCTCCCGCTTCCGAGAGAGCCTGGGCAATTGCCAGCCCGATGCCGTATGCACCACCCGTAACGAGAGCCACCTTGCCTTCAAGCGAAAAGTTTACCATATCTGTAAGATTGTTTAAGTTTAAGCAATTTGTCGGAATCAGTGAGTCACCCTTATACGCAAAGGGGTGTTGAGACGACGCTGCAAGTCCTCAAGTTCACACACCCAAGCATTGAAGGTCAGGATGCGTCCCTTGCTCCACGACGAACCCCAGTAGTAATCGAAAACATCGCCGGAACGGTAAGGCGAGACTGCCAGTACATGCCCCAATGCCGTCCCTTGTTTCCTGGCAAGAGCGCGGTAGAATGTAGTGCACTTGCCAAGAGTCACTACTCCTATGAAGATGCGTCCGTATCCACGCCCAGGACCCGTTGTCGGGTCAGAGTATGCCACATATCCATCTCCTGTTACGTAATCGTCAGGTGCCGGATTATGTACGACTATCCCTGCGGCTATCGAATCGACATCAAAGCCCTCAAGCCTCGACACAGTGTGATTGAACGGACTTCCGGCATCAAGTTTTATGATACGGATGTCACGGCCTCCGGCATAGTCGTATGTCAGTTCTATTGTCGTACGCAGCGGTCCTTTGTCAAGTATCTTACATTCCGAGAAAGCGCCCGGGAATATCAGTTCACCATCACGTCCTACCGGAGCGGAAGCTCCACCACCGAGTGTAGGGCCGACGTCATACTGATCCATACCGTCGCCATGGTCAATGTGATAGGACACTTTCTGTACAAGTTCCTTGAAGTATCGCACCGGAACTACCGGACGGGTCGTGGATTTTGTAAAGACATCATATCCGTATACTCCGCCGCCGGAAGCCGGACCGTAAGCACGGTATGCAGCGAAATCATTCTCCCATGCAAGATCGTCCGCCCTCTCCGGATAAAATGCCGCATAGACAATATCGTCCGTCGGCGTCGGCTTTCCCTCGCTGACTGTGAATACAGCAGTAGACAGCGGGCCGACGGACACGGGAAAAATTATTTTTGCATCATAGGTACGCTGCCACGGCACTTCGGTTCCGTATACATCGGTTATAACGAATGGTTCCTGCGGCAGCTCGGAGGCTGGCACCTCTATCATCTCCGTCCTGAATTGAGGCAGATGATTGCTGACACTTATCTGTACTGGATGAACGGCTACCGAAGCAGCAACCATTGCTATCTGCAAAAAAACGAAAGTAAATAGTCTGTGTCCGGTCATTGTTACTTGTCTGGGTTATCAGATGACATTTTCTATGCAAAATTAATCAATTATACGTCAACACATCAGTCCGAATCGTCCATATCTTCTTACAAAATCGTCCATACACCCATGATTTCCCGACTTCTGCGCGCAAACGTCTCCACAATAGTCCGTTTTTTTAGTATTTTTGCATAAAATTAATCATATCAACCGAATGCTGAAACGCAACAGTCCCGCAAAATTGAAAACGTTATCTGCAACACTGCATTGTTATATAATAGTACTTCTGATGCTGATGACGGTTCGCACCGCCCGCGGAGAATATTTCCGGCATCTGACGCTGGACGACGGATTGAGCCAGCCATCGGTAATGGCAATAGCGCAAGACAGACTCGGGCGGATGTGGCTGGGCACAAGAGAGGGCGTGAATGTCTACGACGGAGTAGGAATAACATCCTATAAAGGGTGGATTACATACGGGCAGGACGAGGACAAGATATGGATAGGTAATGAAGTCAGTTCTATTGTCAGCGATTCCATCGGCAACATCTTCATAATGATTGACAGCGACATTGTGAAGTATGATCTTGCAGGCGACCGTTTCAGCCGCTTCACAAACACAGGAAACATAAGGGCTCTCGGAGCATACGGCGGAGAGGTGGCTTATGTGGTCGGCGACTCCGTTTTCGTTAAAAATCCCTGCGATGACACTACGCGCCTCACCTGCATCGTGCCCACAGCAAAATACATCACTCATCTGGCCGTGGACAGCCGTAACTATTATGCCGCCACATACGGCGGGCTTCTCGTCATCGACCGCAGGACACGCTCCAGCCGTATACTCCTTCAGGGTACGGAGATATACTCATCGTTTGTGTCGCGGGACGGCACATTGTGGATTACCACACTGAATCGAGGCCTGTTCCGCTATCGCCCGGAAGATACGGAACCGCTATCCGTGTCCATGCCCACTCCTCCGGAAGGAGTGGCCGGTGCATCGCAATGCCGGCATGCGATAGAGGATCATAAAGGCAAGATATGGTACGGATCCTTCAGCGGATTATTCTGCTACGACCCAGCCAACGGTGAAACACGGCACATAAAGATACCGATGAATATAGGCGGCCTAACCCACCCTTCGGTTTTCGGCATGCACTGCGACCGCAGGGGAAATCTGTGGATAGGCACCTATTACGGCGGCGTAAACTATTTTTCTCCGGACAACGACAGATTTCTGAATTTCAACTATGACGACTTTATCCCTGAGAACCTGTCACGCTCCTTTGTCAAGGACATGGTTGTGGACAGGAACGGCCTCCTGTGGTTCGCTACCGACGGAGCCGGAGTAGGATGTCTGGACAGGAAATGGAACATTGTCGCACATCTGTTTACGCACAATACAGATAAAAGCCTACGGCAGAACAACATCAGATGCCTTGAGTATGACTCCGTTGGCAACCGACTTTTCATAGGTACCCATCTGGGAGGACTGTCAGTATATGACATCGACAGACGATCTGTCACGAACCTCATCGATGCGCCTCAATACCAAAATGTTCCTGGAAATGTCATTCACAAACTGAAAGTACACGACGGCAACCTGTTCATTGCTTCGCGTGCCGGTTTGTCGTGGATGGATCTGTCCTCGGGAACTATCCGGAGGGTCAATGCCGGTCTGGCACCGACAATATTCGACATCGACCGGGACGGAAACATCTACTGTATTTCAAGCCACAGAGTATACAGGACTGCGGATCCAACGGAAACCAATGCAGCCACAACGGTCATTACACGCCTTGACAGAAGAATATTCCCCACACAGGTGTGCGCCACTGACAAAGGAGTGCTGGTAACCACTCTCGGCAACGGAATACTTTACTGTCCTTACGACGACTCACCTGTGGAATATATAAACACGACCAACAGCAGGTTGCCCGACGACTATTGCTACGCCATAAGCAGAGGAAGAGAGAATGAGGTATATGTGACCACCGAGAATAATGTCGTGAAATTGAACATGGAAAACCGCTCCATACAGAGTGTCTGTTTTTCTGATTTCTTCCCCGAATCCCACATCATCAACGAGTGCGCGCTGCTCAGCCTTGCCGACGGTGACATTCTTGTCGGAAGCACCAAAGGCATAACACGTCTGAACGGTAACAGTTTCAGTAAATCGGCTGTCACCAGCAACACACCTTGCATATATTTCTCCAGACTGCTGCTGCAGAATAAAGATGTTGCAGCCGGAGACGGAACCGGTATCATCGAACTGGCACTTCCCTATTCCGACCACATCGTGTTACCTCCCGACTGCAACGACTTCTGCATTGTCGTCGGCGTAAGCGACTATCTGGCAACTACCAGTGCACCGAATATAGAATACCGCATGGATGGCATAGATGCTCACTGGCTGACTGCATCCGGCAATGAAGTGAGATACAGAGATCTCCCATCCGGTTCGTACCGTCTGCATGCAAGATACCAGAACGGCCAGGAGATAAGCATCGGCGTAACCGTCAACACACCGTGGTACAATTCATGGTGGGCATGGCTCATATATTTTGCCATCACCGTGGCAATCGGTTTATTTATCATCCAGAAGACTCTGGCAACCACACGTCTGCGGAGGTCTTTGAAAAAGGAGAAGGCCGAAAGAGCCCAAATAGAGAAACTCAATCAGGAGAAGTTCGTGTTTTTCAGCAACGTAAGCCATGAGTTCCAGAC